>JBIJCY010000433.1:0-2522 GCA_044344385.1 Rhodocyclaceae bacterium
GGGCCAACTGGCGGGTGTGGTCGGCCCCAACGGCTGCGGCAAGTCGAACATCATCGACGCCGTGCGCTGGGTGCTGGGCGAGTCCAAGGCCTCCGAACTGCGTGGCGAGTCGATCCAGGACGTGATCTTCAAGGGTTCCGGCAACCGCAAGGAAGTCAGCCGCGCCAGCGTCGAGCTGTTTTTCGACAACGCCGAGGGCCGCGCCGCCGGCCAGTGGAGCCAGTACGCCGAAATCACGGTCAAGCGCCTACTCGACCGCGAGGGCAATTCCAGCTACTACATCAACAACCTTCACGTTCGCCGCCGCGACGTGATCGACCTTTTCCTCGGCACCGGCCTCGGTCCGCGCGCCTACGCGATCATCGGCCAGGGCATGATCTCGCGCATCGTCGAGGCCAAGCCCGACGAGTTGCGTTTCTTTCTCGAAGAGGCCGCCGGCGTCACCAAGTACAAGGAAAGGCGCAAGGAAACCGAGCACCGGCTGGAGGATGCGCGCGAGAACATCGCCCGCGTCGACGACATCCGCAACGAGCTGGAAGCCCAGGTCAACCACCTGCAAGGCCAGGCTGCGGTTGCACAGCAATATCGCGGACTGCACGAAGAGGTTTCGCGCAAGCAGACCCTGCTCTGGCTGAAGAAGCGCAACGACGCTCGCAACGATGCCCAGCGTCTGGCTCGGCAGGTGGAGGAAGCCGTTAACCGGGTCGAGGGTGAGACCGCGCAACTGCGCGAAATCGAGGCACGGGTCGAGCATGCGCGCGAGAGCCACTATTCGGCTTCGGATACCCTGCATGCGGCTCAGACGGAAATGGCAGTGGCCAGTTCCGAGGTCAGCCGGCTCGAATCCGAAATCGGCCACCTGCGCGATTCACGATCGCGCCTGGAAGCCCGTCTCGGCCAGTTGGCTACCGAAGAAGCCCATTGGCGCGCACAGAACAGCCAGCTGGCCGAGGACGAAGCGCGCTGGAAGCAACTGCTCGACAACGCCCGTAGCCGCGCGGCGACTGCTGCCGCAAGACACGGCGAAGCGGCGGCGAAGATGCCCGATGCCGAGAACGCGGTTCAATCCGCCGGCAGTGACGTCACCGAGGCACGGCGCAGCCTGAGCGAGGCCGAGCAGGCCTTGCGCCTGGCCGAAGCCGACAAGGGCCATGCGCTTCGTGCGCTGGACAACCTGGTGCAGCGGCGCGGCCGGCTGGAGCAGGATAGGCAAGCCCTCGGTGCACCTGATCCGGCATTGCTGGCGGCTTCGGCCGAAAGTGAAGAGCGCGCGGGGGCGACGTTGGCCGTGGCGCAGGAGCGCCTGGCGACCCTGCAGGCCGCCATTCCGTCCGCCGAAGCCCAGCTGCGTGCGGCGCGCGAAGCCCTGCAGGCCGCCCATCGCAGCCTGACCGAGACCCGCGCCAGGCATGACGCATTGGCCCAGCTGCAGGCCAAGGTCGCGCAAAGCGGAGAGATCAGCGACTGGCTCAAGGTGCGCAATCTGACCGATGCAAAACCTTTGTGGCAGGCGATCCAGGTCGAAACTGGCTGGGAAACCGCGGTCGAAGCGGTATTGCGCGAACGCTTTTCGGCGCTGAGTGCCGATGCCGATACCGTGCGTGCCGCATTGGCATCACCGCCACCGGCGATTCTGACCCTTGCGCTTGCAAGCGGCGCAGCCGCGATCACCGCGGCGGGCGACAGCTTGCGCGACAAGGTCCGTTGCGACGATCCGCGCTGGACCGGCGTGCTCGACGAATGGCTGGCCGGCGTAAGGGTCGCCGATGACCTGGCCGCAGAACTGCCGCTGGCACAGGGGCAACGCGTTTCCCGCGCTGGACACCTGCTGACGCCGGGCGGACTGACACTCTACGTGCCGGACGCCAAGACCCACGGCGTGATCGAGCGCCAGCGCGAAATCGACGAGCTAGCAGCGCAGCTGGAAGTGCGCGCGGCGGCCGAGGATGCCGCACGCGAAGTTCAACGTGCGGCAGAGCAGCATCTGGCCGACAGCCAGGGCCAGCTCAGCACCGCGCGCCGTGCGGCGCAGGAAGCGCAGCAGGCCTTCCACGCGGCGCAGGTCGAAGCCCTCAAGTTGTCCCAGGCCCAGGCCCGCTTCGAAGAGCGCTCGGCGCAGATCGACCGTGACCTTGCCGAGTTGAAGCGCCAGGAGGAAACCGAACAGACCCGCCGCGAACGTGCGGAAAACGATAGCGGGTTGCAGGGCGAGCGTCTCGGCGAGGTTCGCCAGCGCCTGGAACAGGCCCTCGACATTCATCGCCAGAAGGACGTCGCCCTGCGCGAGGCGCGAGCACTGGAGATACAGCTCGGCCGCGAGGCGCAGGAAGCCGGCTTCTCCGAACGCGAATGCCTGTCCAAGCTGGAAGACAACGCCCGCGCTGCCGCGACAGCGATCAGCCAGTTGCAGCGCATCGAAGGCGAGACCGCTGCCGCGCGCACCGAAGTCGCCGGCATCAGCGATACGGTGTTGCAGGAACAGTTGCATGCGGCTCTGGACGCCAAGCATGGCAAGGAGTCGG
>JBIJCY010000426.1:0-2520 GCA_044344385.1 Rhodocyclaceae bacterium
GAGAGAAAGTAAGCGTCCGTCCAGCACCGTCTGGCATCGCCCCTTAAGATCGTAGAAGCTTGGTTAAGCGGACGCTTGTTGGTGTCCGCTTAATTTTTGGCGGACACGATGGCGACCAGACGAACCCACCCTCTCGAATTCAAGCGCAGCGCTGTCGACGCGAGCAACCGGCCCGGCGCCTCCATTGCTGGCGTGGCGATGGCTTACGGCATCAACGCCAACCAGTTGCACAAGTGGCGTCGACAATTGCATGGTTCCGAGTTGGTCGTCGCCAAGCCACATATCCTCCCGGTCACCATGATTGACGCCGCCGGGTTGGGCTGCCCACGGCATGCCGCGCTGGAAGGCAGCATCGATATTCAGCTCCCCAAGGCCAGACTCCTGGTACGCGGCCAGGTCGATCTCGACGTCCTGCAAACCGTACTTGTCGCCCTGCGTTCAAGATGATCAGCCTGCCTGGTGGAACACGCATCTGGCTCGCGGCCGGCGTGACTGACATGAGGCGGGGATTCGACGGGCTTGCCGCCATTGTTCAGGAGAAACTCGCCGCCGATCCATTCTCTGGCCACGTCTTCATTTTCCGTGGTCGGCGTGGCGATCTGATCAAACTGCTCTGGTGGGATGGTGACGGATGCTGCCTCTTTGCCAAGCGTCTGGAGCGCGGCCGTTTCATCTGGCCGCAGGCCACCGAAGGCTCAATTCACCTGACCGGCGCCCAGCTTTCCATGCTGCTCGAAGGCATTGACTGGCGTCGTCCGGAACGCACCTGGAAACCGCAGAAATCCGCATAAATAGTGGCCTTGGGGGCTGTTCACAGCGCCCATAATCGCGTAAACTTTCGGCATGTTTGCGACCGACTCATTGCCCGATTCACCCGCTTTGCTCAAGGCATTGGTCAGTGCACAACAGGCCGAAATCGAACACCTCAAGTTCATCATCGCCAAATTCCGTCGTATGCAGTTTGGTCGTCGTTCCGAGCAGATGGACGACACGATCACGCAGCTCGAACTCTCCCTCGAAGAACTTGAGTGTGTACGTGCTGAGCAAGCGAGCGACGAGCCTGCCCCGCGCGATGAGGCAATTGAACCCGCTTCAGAATCAGAACCGACCGTCCCGGCGAAGCCGAAACGCAAACCGTTGCCTGATCATCTGCCGCGCGAGTCGGCCCTGCATCTACCTGCTGATTGTTGCTGTCCGGACTGTGGCGGTGCGCTGAAGAAGCTCGGTGAAGATGTCGCTGAAGTGCTTGAGTACGTACCCGCGAGTTTCAGGGTCATCCAGCACATTCGCCCGAAGCTCGCTTGTGCGGTTTGCGACGTCATTGTTCAGGCCGCCGCGCCGAGCCGGCCCATTGCCCGAGGCATGGCCGGTCCCGGTCTGTTGGCGCATGTCCTGGTAGCGAAGTACTGCGACCATCTACCGCTGTACCGGCAAAGCGGCATTTACGCCCGCGAGGGGGTCGAACTGGAACGCTCGACACTGGCCGGCTGGGTCGGGCAATGCAACATGCTGCTGCGGCCACTGGTTGCGGCGCTTCAGAAGCACGTGCTCTCTGGAGATAAGCTGCACGCCGATGACACCCCGGTGCCGGTGCTTGCACCGGGCGAAGGGAAGACGAAGACCGGTCGTCTGTGGACTTATGTGCGCGATGACCGGCCGGCGGGCCAGGAAACGCCGCCAGCCGTGTGGTTTGCTTACTCGCCGAATCGACGCGGCGAGCACCCGCAGGCGCACCTGAAATCATTCAAGGGCGTCTTGCAGGCCGATGCGTATGGCGGCTTCGATGCACTTTATGCCGACGGGGCGATCCGAGAGGCCGCGTGCTGGGCGCACGTGCGACGCAAATTCTTCGATTTACACAAGGCGCACAATTCACCCGTTGCGACGGAGGCGCTCAGACGAATTGGCCTCTTGTATGCGATTGAGGCAACGATTCGGGGTAAGTCGCCGCTGGAGCGCCAACTGGCAAGAGAGGCCAGAGCCACTCCGTTGCTGGCTAGTCTGCATGACTGGCTTCTGGAAACACTCCGCAGTCTGTCGCAGAAATCCGCACTGGCCGAGGCGATTCGTTATGCCTTGAAGCTTTGGGCGGCGCTCGTGCTTTACACAAGCGATGGCCGAATCGAGATCGATAACAATGCGGCAGAGCGTTCTCTGCGAACTGTGGCGCTGGGTCGGAAAAACTTCTTGTTTGCCGGTTCTGATGCCGGCGGCGAACGCGCCGCAGCGATTTACAGTTTGATCGGCTCGGCCAAGTTAAACGGCATTGATCCGGAGGCATATCTGCGTTTCGTCATTGGGCGCATTGCTGATCACCCGGTCAATCGGGTCGCTGAGTTGTTGCCCTGGGCAGTCGCTGATCAGATCCTCACGAGAGAAGCGCCTCTCGCTGTCGCTGCCTGATTACTGGTTCGTCAGCAAGACGGCGTTTCCCGGACGCTTACCCAACGGCAGCACTGCGTAGGTCAACGGTCGTAGGCTTTGAATTCGGTTCGAATGACCTGTTGGGGCTTCAGGCTA
>JBIJCY010000427.1:0-2518 GCA_044344385.1 Rhodocyclaceae bacterium
TGCCAAACCGCTCGGTATTCGAAACGCTGGAGGACGCACTGCCGCCGCGCACCCCGGACGATCCCGGCTACCCGCCGCTGATCTACAAGCGCCAGTTCGTGCCGCCAAGCGACATGGTGGCCGAGCCAAAGCCGTAAGCGATCCCAAATCCAAAATTCTGATTCAACTATCAACAAGGAGAAATATCTTATGAAAACCCAAACGAGCCGGAAGGTACAAAGGGCATGGCTGCGCACTGTTGCAGCAACAACGCTGACCCTTGGCGCATTTTTCTCCACTCAGGTACAGGCGCAGGTTCCAGGACGTTTCTACTTGAAAACGCTGTCGGGTGCGGAGGCTGTTCCAGTGATCGTTAATTCGATTAGCGGCAACACCAACCCATTCGACTCCTCGCATCGAGTGACGGGAAGCGCGAACTTTGATGCCACGGTGGCGATGGCGGGATACGCGCAAACCTTCTCCATGTTTGATCGTTCGGCCATGGCGGCAGTGATCATGCCGATGGGGCGCGTCTCCGGTGACGTGACGGCGAACGGCAGAACCACCAAACAGTCAGCCAAGGGATTCGGTGATCCGATGCTCGAATTCAATATCAATGTCCTCGGCCCGAAGGCGCAGAAAAACATCCCTGATGCCATCCGCTATGAGCCGGGTTTTTCCGTTGATCTGCTCGCCGACCTGGCGCTGCCGATTGGCGAGTACGACAACACCAGATCGTTGAATCTCGGACAGAACCGCTGGTACGGACGTGTTGGCATGCCGATGATCATGCAACTGGGCCAGTGGGTACCGGGGCGCCGTACGACCCTGGAGTTGTTGCCTGCCGCATGGATTTTTGGCGACAACGACGACTTTCTTGGGCAGAAGATGAAAACCGAAAAGATGTTCCAGCTGGACGCACATCTGACGCGCGACTTTACGGAGCATCTGTGGGGAGCGATTGATGGCTCCTGGTACAAGGGCGGTAAGGCCACCATCAACGGCGTCGCCGGCAAGCCGCTCAACAATCTTGGTTTCGGCCTGACGCTCGGGTATAGCCTCAACGACAACATGAACCTTACGGTTGGCTACAAATCGACGGTCAGGGACAGCGCGCCGGATGACCTTCGCATGGATGGCTTCATGGTATCGCTGGTATTCGGATGGCATCCGCTGATCGAAGGCTCGCGTCGCCTCAAGAGCGACAAGTAGAAGCGTCATGCGAAGACTGCTTGCTCCATTCCCGATCATCGTTGCCATGATGGCAGCGTGCTTGGGATGGGGACAGGGCGCGATCGCAGAGAGCAAACCCGGATCGCCCGCAATGGCAACATCCGGCAAATCTGCTTATGTTGGCAAGCAGGTGTGTGCCGAATGTCATGTCAAAGAGGTCGACACCTGGCGCGGGTCGCACCACGATCTGGCAATGCAGCCTGCCGATGCATCGACTGTGCTCGGAAACTTCGGGGGCGCAACATTTCGCTACGCAGGCGTCGTTTCGCGCTTCTTCAAGCGCGGCGAGGTTTTCTTTGTAAACACCGACGGCCCCGACGGTAAATTGGCCGATTTTCCGATCAAGTATGTCTTCGGCGTCACGCCGCTGCAGCAGTACCTCATCGAGTTTCCCGGCGGGCGCCTGCAGGCGCTTTCGATTGCCTGGGACAGCCGGCCGAAGTCGGCGGGCGGTCAACGCTGGTTCCACCTGTTTCCGAAAGAGCGGATCGACCACAAGGATTCCTTGCACTGGACCGGGATCTACCAGAACTGGAATCTGCAGTGCGCCGAGTGTCATTCGACCGGTCTGCGCAAGGGGTACGACGTATCAAGCAACACCTACCGCACTTCCTGGCAGGAACTCAACGTCTCCTGCGAAGCCTGTCACGGCCCCGGGTCCGGCCATGCCGACTGGGCGAAGACAGCAACACGGCCATACCTGGCGGATGACGGGAAAGGTTTTTCGCATACAACGACCAGCCGCTGGCGCGAAGCGTGGCGCTTCCCCGATGCCGGCGCCAGGATCGCCCGGCGGGATCGCCTGGCAGAGCCGTCGGTCAATAACACTTGTGCGGCTTGTCATGCCCGCCGTGGCACGCTGGCCGAACGGGATCAACCCGGCGCGCCGCTTGCCGACACCCACCATCTGGCACTGCTGACACCGCCGAACTACCATGCCGACGGCCAGCAGAATGACGAGGTCTACATCTGGGGCTCCTTCCTGCAAAGCCGGATGTTCCAGCAGGGCGTCACCTGCATGGACTGTCACGAGCCGCACACGGCCAGGCCGCGTGCGGCCGGCAACGCGCTTTGTACGCGCTGCCACAATGCTGAAGCTTTCGATAACCCGAAGCATCATTTTCACAAGCAGGAAGCGGCAGGGGCGCAGTGTGTCTCCTGCCATATGCCCGCCAAGAACTACATGGTGATCGATGGCCGGCGCGATCACAGCCTGCGCGTTCCACGCCCCGATCTTGCCGCCAAACTCAATACGCCGGACGCCTGCACCCAGTGCCATATCGACCGGAAGCCGGACTGGGCTTCG
>JBIJCY010000428.1:0-2507 GCA_044344385.1 Rhodocyclaceae bacterium
ACGATCATGAAGGTTAGCTGGCTCATTCCCGCGAGTGCAGATACGCCGGAAATCAGTGCAAGCAGCCAGAACGCGCCGGCAAAAGAAGGCCAGCTGAGCGTTTCCCAGCTCAAATACCCGGCTACTATTGATCCGGCCTGATTTATCCATGATTCACGCCGCATACTTTACGCGCACATCCTGGAAGAATTTTTTCACCCGCTCGGGTGACTTTTCCAACGATTGCATGTGCGCGGTTGCTGCGGCTTTTAATTTTGCCTTGGTGCGCACTGGAACCTTTGTGTAAAGCGCGCTCTTCAAATCGGCGTTGAGCCGTTCTTCCGGGTTGAGCTCCGGGCTATAGCTGGGCAGATAGAACAGCTCGATCTTGTCTTTATGCGCCTCAACCCAAGCCTTGACCGGCTTGCTGTGATGAACACGCAAGTTATCGAGAATCAAGAACACTTTCTTGCCTGCGTCCTGGATCAATGCTTGCAGGAATTCAATCAGCTTGTCCGAGTTGAATGACTCATCAATGATCATCCAGCGCGTTTTTCCCTGATTGGTGACGGTGGCGATCATCGACAGTTTCTGGCGTGTTCCGCCGACTGCAAAGGTCACCGGCGTCTTGCCCGCCGGTGCGTAGCAGCGGCCACGTACATCGGTGTTCACCACCGCCGTTTCATCGCCCCAGTGAATCTCGGCATCCTCGGACTTGGCGCGTTTTTCAATCTCTGGGTACTCCTCATCAAGCCATGCCTGCACGGCCTCTGGACGTTGCTCATACGCCTTCTTGATCGGCTTTTGCGGGGTGAATCCCCAGCGCTTGAGGTAGTTGCCCACGCCGCGCACCGACAACTTGATTCCGCATTCGCGTTCAATCAACTGCATGACGGCAGCCCGGTTCCAAAGTGCAAATTCCATCTTCAGTTGTTCGGGGCGCTTGTCGCAGATGATTTGCCGAACAGCGCGTTCTTGCAATTCGCTCAACAGGCGTCCACCGCCCTGTTTCTTGCCGCGCGCCGCCGGTTTGAGTGCTGCTGCTCCCGCAGTCGAATAGGCAGTGATCGCTGCGTTTACGGCCGACCAACTGAGGCCGCTGTGCTCAACAATCTGCATTACTGGCATCCCTTTGCGGTGCATCCGGATGACTTGTTTTCGTCTCTCGTGCAGTACTTCTCGCGACTGCTTGCGGGCGTCTTCTTTTTCCATGCACAATCTGACCAATTCCGAGCATTAAAGTTCATGGATAATTCGTGCCGAGTCTATAACTGGGCTAGCAGGATGGGGCTGGCGAGTGCCGCGCTTTCAAGCAGTGTCAGTGGAAAAATGGACAGTCCGGCAAGCAGTACGAAGGGCAGGAAGGCGTAACCCGCGCCAATGGCGGCGGACATTCCGGAGAGTTGATGGTTGCCAAGCAGCGTATGTGATGCGATGTAAAAAACGGTCGGGATGGCAAAGAGAATTGCCATCGCACGGTAGGCGTTGAACAGATTTCCTGTCGGTCGATAGCTGGCCAGCAGCCAGCTGAATGCAGCGCAGGCGAGCAGTCGCATAACGGCTAGCGACATCCACAGTGGTTGTGGAAAAACGATGATGTCGACGATGCTCCAGAGCGGTGTCAATACGGCGAAAAGAAAGGCAAAGAGCCGGACGCGATTGACGATCATCGTGGCTCGCCGGCGTGCCAGTAGCGTCGGGTGTGTTTGCGGGAAAAGCAGCCAGGTGAGTTCAGACTTTTTTAACTCGCCTGGCATGAGTCCCGCAAGGCGGTGCCAGCCGATATCAATCAGGTGGGACATTTTGTTTCCGATTTGAGGAAAAGGCCAGTCTGCCCGATGAGGCAGTGCGGGTCGAATTCTAGCAGAGCCCGAGGTGCGCAGCGGCTTCCATTGGGGATTGCGGGCAGGACCGGGGGGTGCAGGGTCAGCGCGAACGGATAAGGTCAATGTCTGCTGCGTTGCGTTCGTCGATGTAGAGGTTTGTGGCTTGCGGTTGGTTGCTGTTGTGGCAGGTGAGAACGACGTTGCTTAGCAATTTGTTTTTATGCAGTACCTCAACGGCACAGCGTCCGTAGACGCTTTCAATAGTGGCGAGCAGGTTGCGCGCGTAGGGCGTGGCCAGTTTGCCGTCGAGAATCAGGTTGGCGATCATTACCCCTTGCGGCTCAAGCACGCGGCGCGTGCTTTGCCAGAACTCGCGGGTAACGAGATGGCCGGGGATTGAATTGTGCGAGCTGTAGACGTCCACAATTGCCGCGTCATAGCGCTGGTCGCTGCGCACGACGAAGCGCCGTGCATCGTCGACGATGAAGTCGCCGAGCGCTGCTTCGCCAAGGAATTTTTTTTCGGCAATGCCGCGTATCGCCGGGTCGATATCGACGTAAGTGTAGTGGTTGCGCGGTTCGCGGTGCGATAGCGTGAAGCCGCCGGCGCCAAGCACCAGAACCTTGCGGTCATGGAATTGCAGTTCGTCGAGCAGGATGCTGCGGATGTGGCGCACGTAGCGGGCATAGCGCGGCGGGTCGC
>JBIJCY010000103.1:0-9279 GCA_044344385.1 Rhodocyclaceae bacterium
GTAAATGATTGTGCCCACGTCGTCAACCTCAGGAGAGTTCCTATGAAAACAAGATCCAGACTGTCCGTCCTTGCCGCCTTCGTCCTCGTTTCCACCGGGCTGAGCACTGCGCTGCACGCAGAACCCGGTGCAGCGCAGAAAAAAATGGGCTTTTTCATCACCAGCGCAGGCTCTGGCGATGGCGCAAACCTCGGCGGCCTGGCGGGTGCCGACAAGATCTGCCAGTCGCTCGCGCAAACCGCCGGTGCCGGCAAGCGCACCTGGCACGCCTATCTGAGCACTAGCGCCACAGCGAACGCCCCTGCCGTCAATGCCCGCGACCGTATCGGACGCGGCCCCTGGTACAACGCCAAAGGGGTTCTCATCGCACGCAACGTAGACGAACTCCACCACGACAACCACCTCAACAAGCAGACGGCGCTCACCGAGAAAGGCGAAGTTGTCAACGGCCGGGGTGACCAGCCAAACATGCACGACATCCTGACCGGCTCTGATTCATACGGACAGGCTTTCCCGGCCGGGCAGGATACAACCTGCGGTAACTGGACGAAAAATGGCGAGGGGTCGGCACAGGTCGGCCACCATGACCGGATAGGACTGGTCGACAAGGCGCATGCACACTCATGGAATCAGGCCCATCCATCACGCGGTTGCAGCCAGGAGGCGCTGCGTAGCTCAGGCGGAAATGGTTTGCTGTACTGCTTCGCGGTCAAGTAGAAACAGCGTCGGAAATTCGCACAAGGAAAAGGGCAGCCGGAGGCTGCCCTTTTTGTTTCACTGACGTCACCCGACTACTCCGCATGAGCCTGCTGCGCCGGCATTCAATGCCCGATAACTCGCTCAACGCTCACCGCCGCCACGTATTAGATGACCGGCACGGCTTCGTGATGAAGCCCATCAGATTCAAGCCGATACGCATGCAATAAGCGACTGAACTGCGAAAGACCCTGTAGCACTACGCTTTCAAGGTGTCCCGCAGGTCGCGGCGCAGGACTTTGCCGACCGGCGTTTTCGGCAGGGCGTCACGAAACTCAACGTGGCGCGGCAGTTTATAGCCGGTGAGTTGCGCCTTGCAATGCTCGATCACAGCTTCCTTCGTCAACTCCGGATCCTTCCTGACGATCACCACCTTGACTGCCTCACCCGACTTGTCATCAGGCACACCCACCGCCCCACACTCCAGCACACCCGGATGCATCGCAATGACGCTCTCGATCTCGTTCGGATAAACGTTGAAACCAGAGACCAGAATCATGTCCTTCTTGCGATCGGTAATCGTCACATAGCCTTGATCATCCAGATGACCGAGGTCACCCGTCTTCAACCAGCCGCCCTGCATCACCCTGGCTGTCTCCGCCGGATTATTCCAGTAACCCTGCATTACCTGCGGGCCGCGAACACACAACTCGCCGGTATGTTTCTCGATATCGCCGGCACCGGTCCATACCGGTAACTCCTTGAAGTTATCGTCGCGAATTGACACCTCGGTAGAAGGCACTGGCAAGCCAATGTTGCCACTCCAAGGCGTTCCCAGCGGATTGGCGCAAACACCGGGGGATGCCTCGGTCAAACCATAGGCCTCGGTAATATAACGCCCGCTCACTTGCTGCCAGCGCTCGGCCACCGGTTTTTGCACCGCAGCGCCACCGCCGACCACCACTTTTAGCGCAGAAAAATCGAGCAGGTCGAATCCTGGCGTATTCAACAGACCGTTGAATAACGTATTGACACCGGTCATGACGCTGAACTTCCAGCGACCGAGCTCCTTGACCAGCGCCGGCAAATCGCGCGGGTTGGTGATGAGCACGATCAGGCTGCCCCATTTCATGAACGACAGCGTCGAGGTAAGGCAGAAAATGTGATACATCGGCAATGGCGCGATGGCGATTTCGCTGCCTTCCTTGAAACTCGCCGAGATCCACACGCCCGTCTGCTCGACGTTGGCGAGAATATTGCGGTGGGTAAGCACCGCGCCCTTCGAGACGCCCGTCGTACCGCCGGTGTACTGCAGGAAGGCGATGTCCTCGCGCGCCACCTGAACGGGCTGGAATGCCGTCTGCGCACCGCGCGCCAGCGCCGCCCGAAAGCTGATGGCAGCACCGATGCGCCACGCCGGCACCATCTTCTTTATGTGTTTGATCAGCAGATTGACGACCCAGCGTTTCGGCGCCGGCAGCAGATCGCCAAGCTGGGTGCTGATCACGTGCTCGACCGACGTATTCTCGAGCACCTGCTGCAGGACACTGGCAAAGTTCTCAATGATGACGATCGCTTTGGTGCCCGAGTCTTGCAACTGGTGTTCGAGCTCGCGCGCCGTGTAGAGCGGATTGACGTTCACCACGGTCATGCCGGCGCGCAGGATGCCGAACAGCGCTACCGGGTACTGCAGCAAATTCGGCGCCATGATGGCAACGCAATCACCCTTGACCATGCCCGGCAGCCCCTGCAAAAAAGCAGCGAAGTCGCGTGACAGACGGTTCAGCTCGGCATAGGTCATGGTGCAGCCAAGATTGTGGCAAGCCGGCCGGTCGGCAAATTTAGCGACGGTCTTTTCGAACATGTCGGCAATCGACATGAACTGGTCGGCGTCGATCTCGTGCGGCATCCCTGCAGGATAATTTTTGAGCCAGATTCTATTCACCACAGATTCCTCCACGACGGATCATCGAACCACGCCACTTCACGCCTGACCCGGGCACATCCAGGCGAACAGCGCCTGCCCCTGCGATTCGGCAAGGCGGGCCAGACCGGCAAGTTCGACAAGCAAGGCATGCACATCCTCGACCGGCCACGCTTCAATTTCAAAAACCTCGGTCGCCGCCAACTCTTCGGCCAGCTGCGACAGAACTTCAACATCGTAAGCCGCCATTTTTTCCAGCACGCGGTCAGCGATGCGAACCACCACCGTTCCCTCTTCGGCCACACAGGCAGGCTCGTGAAGGGTGAGCGACAGGTCATATTCATCCCCCGTCACCAGGCAGTGCAGCATGGTGATCTTGGTGGTATCGAGGCCCTTGCCCTCGATTCCGCTCCATTCATCGAGCGGGCACATCGATTCTGCAACTGCTACAAATTCATTTTCATCAGCAGCGACGAAGTAGGTAATTAGTGCCAATCGACAACTCCTTGATCTGTTTGAAAGGCGATCGCCCGAACAACACTCAGTATACCGCCAGCGCCTCTTTCAACGACGATTGCGCTTCGGCTTGCGCACGATGTGCGAACGATCCGGCAAGCCCAGCGCCTGACGCGAGAGGCGATCTGCTTCAGCGTTACGCTGCTGTGGAATCCATATCAGTTGCACATCGTCAAAATGCACCATCAATTCGCGGGCGCGCAGAACCAGCGTGCGCAGCGGCTCGATCGCCGTCGCCTCCGGGCCATTCACGTAACGGATGGCCACATCGCTGTCGCCACGCACCTGAAGGTGCCTTGCACCGGCCGCAAAGGCCAGCTCAAGAAGCGCACAGAGTGCCTGCAACTCGGCCTCGTTGTTGCAGCCGCTGCCGGATAGTCGTTCCGACTTCTCAAAACAGCGCGCATCGGGCGCGAGCAAAAGCACCCCAATGCCGATATCACCCGGATTGGGCCGCGCCGACCCGTCAAACCAGCCTTGCCAGTAACTCGCTACGCTCAACACAGCACCCGATTTATTTCAAATGACTACAAGCGGCGGATTCTGCCTGCCCGAACTGATTATGCAAAGACCAAAGCGCCGGGAGAACGGGGCGCAGGCTGTACAATTCCAAGCTGGTTCAGACTGGCAATGATTCACGCCACACACGCAGGGAGCGTAATTTACACGATGATTACAGGCGTAATACTGGCTGGCGGCCTGAGCCGCCGTATGGGTGGTGTCGACAAGGGGCTGCAACTGCTCAATGGCAAGCCGATGGTGCAAAGAGTGCTCGAACGTTTTGCACCGCAGGTAAACGAAGTGCTGATCAATGCTAACCAGAATGCCGCGCAATACGGCGCGCTGGGCCACCCGGTTGTACCTGATCAGATCCCGGACTTTGCCGGCCCGCTGGCCGGCCTGCATGCTGCACTCAGCAAGGCTGCACACCCATTGGTGGCGACAGTCCCGTGCGACTCGCCTTTCTTGCCAGTCGATCTGGTCAGCCGCCTGAAGACAGCGCTCGATGCACATGCCGCCGATCTCGCCGTAGCACGCACCTTTAATCAGGCACAGCCGGTGTTCTGTCTTTGCCGACGCGAGGCACTACCACACCTGACGGCCTTTCTCGAATCAGGCGGACGCAAGTTTGACCTTTGGTACGCCACGCTGAAAGTGATCGAAGTGGCTTTCGACGACGAAGCCGACGCCTTCGGCAACATCAATACTTGCGATGAGTTGATCAGGATGCAAAGCTTGCGTAGTTAAAACCAGCGCACAGCATCACTGCAAACGCATTCCGCGAATCACACCCGCCAGACGCTCAACCCCCTCTTCGATGCGTGGCGGAGGTACGGTCACGAAGGCCAGTCGCAGCGCTTCGATTTCAGGATTGGCTGCGTAAAAAGGCGCGCCGGGAACGAATGCGACGTTCTGCGCAACGGCTTTCGCCAACACCGCCGTCGCATCCATTCCCTGCGGCAATTCGGCCCACAGGAACATGCCGCCACGCGGCTTGTTCCAGCGCACACCTTCGGGCATGTGGTGCGTCAACGCGGCGAGCATGGCTTCGCACTGTTCGCGGTAGAGCTTGCGGATGGTCGGGATATGCGTGTCGAGGAAGCCATCCTTGATCACTTCGTAGACCGCCTGCTGGGAAAGCGTTGCTGTATGCAGATCGGTGGCCTGCTTGGCCTGCACCAGTTTGGCACGCAAGGCGGCAGGCGCGATCACATAACCCAGGCGCAAGCCCGGCGCCAGCACCTTGGAAAACGAGCCCATATAAACGGTACGTTCCGGCGCCAGCGAACGAATCGACGGCGGCGTTTCACCGTCGTAGGAAAGTGCGCCGTAGGGATCGTCTTCAAGAATCAGCAGATCGAGATCACGCGCCCGCGCGGCGAGCGCGTGGCGACGGTCTTCCGGCAACAGGCGGCCGGTCGGGTTCTGGAAGTTCGGCAGACAGTAAAGAAACTTGGCGCCACGCATCGACTCACTCAGTGCATCAGGCAGCAAGCCATCTTCATCGGATGCTACCGAAACGAATTGCGGCGAAAACAGTGAGAAAGCCTGCAAGGCACCGAGATAAGTCGGCGTTTCAACGAGCAGGGTATCACCCGGATCAATCAGCGCCTTGGCCAGCAAATCGAGCCCTTGTTGCGAGCCGGAAACGATTAGCACTTCATCAGGCGACACGGGCGCACCGGGTGTTCCAACACGCGCGGCAATCCATTCACGCAGCGGCGCATAGCCTTCCGTTGTGCTGTACTGCAGCGCCTCGCGGCCGTTATTGATGAGCACTTTTTCAAGCGCCGCACGCATCTGATCAACGGGAAAAGTCGCCGGCGCCGGCAAGCCGCCAGCAAAAGAAATTACCTCTGGACGTTCGGTAATCTTGAGGATTTCACGAATCGCCGAGCTTTGCAGCGCGCGCGCGCGATTAGAAAAAAGGCGGTCAAAATCCGGCGCCTTCGTTGGGGCGTTCATCCCGTCGGTCATGAGCATCATTCACTGAAAATGGTGGGTACGCCGGCAGCCTGTGGCTCGGCGCAAAGCGCTAGTTTAGCGCGTTTCACCCTTCCATCTTCACACCCCTCCGGGTGGGCTACGCGCAGGGGAAGGTTGCGAGGGGGATGGGAAACACTTCTTCGGCGTTGCCCGAGGAGAGCTAAACGCCGTAGGTCTGTTTGTATGCTGCCAGAGCTTCAGCGATCTTGCTGCCTGGCTTGGCCGCGTCGCCAGTACCGAACTCTTGCTGCAAGTCGTTCTTGTGATCGGCGAAGTAGTGAATGACCTTGTCCAGATTATTCAGCCGGTTCGGGATGAAATTGCCATCCGAATTGAGCAATTCCGCCGACTTGGCAAAGTTGGCACTGAACTCCTGAACCGTATCGACAGCGCCTTTCCGGTTATTTGCCAGCAATGCGTTCAACCGGGTGGTGTCGAGCGCGGCCAGTTTGGTATTCGGATCAATCGAGATACCGAGATCGGCCAGACCATGTACGCCATCCCTGGCGCCGTTAAAGGGATTCTTGATGCTCTGATCCAGCTCGTAACGCGAAATATGTGCGGCCTGGGCATCGGCCATCGCTCCACCCTGCTCCATATCCGGGTTGAAACGCTGTACCCAGCTGTTGTACTGGCCGACAAACTCCTGCAATTGCGCTGCAACCGCTTCATTGCTGGTGGATTCAGAAATATTTCCCAGATGCTGGCCCGCATCCTCCATCTGCGAGACGTAGGATTTCATCTGGCTGAGTTCAGAGAATTGCGCTTTATACGAAATATCATTGTTATTGATGACGCTCATCATCTTGTAGGCCGATTCCGGGTCGAACAGACCCAGATTGCGGCCGCTTGAGGACAAACCTTTGATATCGCTGACCTCGCCAGCCCTGCTCACTGTCGATAAGGGGGAAGCTGAAGCGCTGTCTGAGGTAGCGCCCTTGAAGACCGCCTGCCACAGTGAGTCGCCTTTGTCGTCAGCGCCAGAACCTATCAGGGAGCCGAGTGCCTGCGAGCGAAAGTTTGCAAGGTCCAGCAGAATGGAAGTGGGCGAAAGATTCATGATGCGTGCTCCTGTTGATATTTGTGCGCACTGTGAAGTACTGACGTCCATCAATAAGCATAAGCCGTGCCGATCACTCATCAGCTTGCTGCAAGGCATTTGAGCAACCCGGCCTTCGCTGTTCCGGCAATTTTTTCCGCTCGGGCGGCAAAGATTTCCTGAGTTTTGCAACAGGTGCCGCCGCCGAATTCCTGCCAAAAATCTTTTTTTGCTGCGTTGCAGCAAAAAAAGATTGACTTCCGAAAAAGAGGCGCTAAGATACGCACATATTGCAGTGCACCATTCGCCTCCTCGTACGGAGGATGACCACCGCGGATGGGGCATCAATTGAATTTTTAATCACTCTGGAGATCACCATGAACAAAGTAGCCGAGCAATTCACCACCGCTAACAAAGCGGGTATCGAGACCCTGCAGACCGTTGCCAACACCTCGTTGACCGGCCTTGCCAACCTGACGCTGCTGAACCTGAACACCGCCCGTGCCGTGCTCGAAGACAGCGCCGCCAACGCCAAGGCACTGCTCGCCGTCAAGGATATCCAGGGTCTGCTGGCACTGCAAAAGTCGCTGGCTCAGCCGACGCTCGAAAAGACCATCGCTTACTCGCGCAGCGTGTATGAGATCGTCAGCCAGTCGTCGAACGGCGTGACCCAGCTTGTTGAAGAGCAAGTCTCGGAAGCCAGCAAGAACGTCAATTCGGCGATCGAAAAGGCGCTGAAGAACGCACCGGCCGGTTCCGAAGTTGCTGTGACGGCTGTCAAGTCCGCCATCGCTGCTGCCAACTCGGCCTACAGCAACATCAGCAAGGTTGCCAAGCAAGCCACCGAAATGGCCGAAGCCAATGTCGCTACCGCCAACGCTGCTGCAGTGAAGCTGGTCAAGAAGGCCGCTTAAGCCAGTCCGCCACAAAAAATCCGGCACCTGAAAAGGTGCCTGATTCAAACCCGGCGCTGCGGTGCCGGGTTTTTTCGTTTCAGGCAGGAGATCGGTGCTGCCGGTGTTTTGCAGCAAATGGCAACAAAAGAGCTGTGCTTACTTGCTTCAACAAGCCCGGCAGCGCAAACTGTAACGAGCTTTGCGCAAACTTATCACGAACTTATCAATCTCGAAGGCCAAATATGGGTACCGATGTAACCACATCCATTCTTCAATTCCTCAAAACCAACGGCGAGAAACTGGACGCGGAGATCGCTGCTGCGCTCCACATTCCAATGGCTACATTGAAAACGCACGTAACGCAGTTATCGGCAGCCGGTGAAGTCATCTGCTGCAACGTGACGCGATACATCGAGGGCAAGAAGATCGAAGGCGTCAGTTGCCGTCTGTCCTGCGACTTGCCGTCGCCGGCACGCGGACGCAAACCTGGCGTCAAGAAAGACCCCAACGCCGATTTGATGATGTAAAACGACAATCGGCTCAGGCATCCGCCGCGGCTGATTGCGTTTTCTTTACGAGGCTATTGTGCAGGCAGCAGGCATTTCCACCGTCGCGCACGTCATCCAACTGGCTGTCGCCCCGGTTTTCCTGCTGACCGGCGTGGGTGCCATTCTGGCCGTACTGATCAACCGGCTGGCGCGCGTCGTCGATCGCTTCCGCGTGCTCGAGCGCGGACTGCCCGGCAGCGAAAGTGACGAAGTCGCACCCACACAAACCGAGATGCTCATCCTGACGCGCCGGGCCCGGCTGATTCATTGGGCGATCAGCCTGTGCACGATCTGCGCCCTGTTTGTCTGCGTGGTGATCGCCACACTGTTCATCGGATCAATGATTGGCGTTGACTTGTCGGGCACCATCGCGCTGCTATTTGTTGCCGCCATGCTGACGCTGATCGCCGGACTATTCAGCTTCCTGCGGGAGATTACACTGGCCACGAGCAGCATTCACGTGAGCCTCTCCGGCACAAGCCCGAAAAAGTAAGCGATCCGCCGGCGTCAATACGCCGCTTCAGCCGAGCTGTATTCAGGCTCACTCAACAGCCATACCGAGAAGGTTGCACCCTCACCAAAGACACTATCGACGGTGATGCGGCCGCCATAGCGTTCGATCAGCGAGTAGCTGATCGACAGACCCAAGCCCGTCCCTTGCGTTTTCTTGGTCGTGAAAAACGGATCAAAAATACGATCGACATCTTCAACGCGAATTCCTTCACCGGTGTCAGAAACATCAATACGCACACCGCGCGGCACGTCGTTTTCGTCCCAGTCACTGCTCGCCAGCGTCAGCATGCCGCCCTTCGGCATGGCCTGCACGGCATTGACGATGAGATTGATCAGGACCTGCTGCAACTCCTGAACATTGATGCCTACCAGGCGCGTGGCTGCATAACGCTGCTCAACCCGGATGCTGCGCTTGCCCAGATGGTGTTGCGACAGCACCAGACAATCGGCAAGTACGGTGCCGCAATCCACACTCTCTACGTAGCCGGCGAATTCTCCCGGGCGGGCAAACTGCAGCAGCTTGGTAACGATCACACGAATCCGGTTAACCTGTTCGTCGATCAGGCGCACTTCCCTGATCACCGGCTGCGCTGCCGGGCCAAGCACCTCGCGCAACACATCGAGATTGCCCTGAATCACCGCAATCGGATTGTTGATTTC
>JBIJCY010000104.1:0-9252 GCA_044344385.1 Rhodocyclaceae bacterium
TTCTGCTTGACGCGCATCTGGCGATCCGCCACCTGAATCCCGCAGCGGAAAATCTTCTGGCGACCAGCATCAAGGTGCTCGCCGGCAAGCCGCTTTCTTCGGTCGTGGCCTATTCGCAAATTCTGCAGACGGCGCTTGATAACGCGCTGGGCCATGACTGGAACTACACCGGGCAGAACATCGAGCTGAAACGCGATGATGGCGAAATTCTGCACGTCAATTGCACCGTCAGCCCGACCGAAGCGCCGGGGGCGCGCTTGCTCGTTGAGTTGTGGCCGATTGACCAGCAACTGAAGGCGACGCGTGAGGAGCGCCTGATCGAGCAGCAGCAGGCCAATCGCGAGCTGATCCGCAATCTCGCGCATGAAATCAAGAATCCGCTGGGGGGTATTCGCGGTGCGGCGCAGTTGCTCGAACATGAGTTGAACAATCCCGATCTGCGCGAATACACACAGGTCATCATCAAGGAAGCCGATCGGCTGCAGGATCTGATGCAGCGTTTGCTGTCGCCGCATCGCTTGATGCAACCGGCGCCGGTGAATATCCATGAGATTCTTGAGCGGGTGCGCAGCTTGCTGACCGCAGAATTCCCACAAACGCTGAAGGTTCAGCGTGACTACGACACCAGCCTGCCCGATCTGATCGGCGACCGTGAGCAGTTGATTCAGGCGATCCTCAACGTCGCACGCAATGCCGCGCAAGCAATCAGCGATCAGCCCGCTAGTGGTGTCGATAATCCGGGCCAGATCACCCTGCGTACACGTGCTGCGCGGCAGGTGACGCTGGTCAAGCGGCGCTATCGTCTGGCGCTTGAGTTGCAGGTGATCGACAACGGTCCCGGCATTCCCGATGATATTCGTGAACGCATGTTCTACCCGCTGGTTTCCGGGCGTGAAGGTGGCAGCGGCCTCGGGCTGACGCTGGCGCAGAGCTTTGTGCAGCAGCATCAGGGAACGATTGAATGCGAGAGCCGGCCTGGATATACCTGTTTCACCATCCGCATGCCGCTTGGTAAGGCGTAGAGTTTTGTTAGTGGCAGGCTATTTGCTAGTTCTGAAGCAACTCAATCACGATGTCTGAGAAATCAATGAAACCGGTCTGGATCGTCGACGACGACAAATCAATTCGCTGGGTGCTCGAAAAAACCCTGTCGCGTGAGCAAATTCTTTTCAAGAGCTTTGCTTCGGCCAGCGAGGCGCTGTCGCAACTGGATGCCGGGGCCGCGCCGCCACAGGTGCTGATCTCCGACATTCGCATGCCAGGCCAGTCAGGGCTTGATCTGCTGCAACAGGTTAAAGACCGCTTCCCGTCCTTGCCGGTCATTATCATGACCGCCTACTCCGATCTGGAAAGCGCGGTCGCCGCATTCCAGGGCGGCGCCTTTGAATACCTGCCGAAGCCGTTCGACGTCGATCAGGCGCTGGAGCTCATTCGCCGGGCAATGGACCAAGGCTCGCACCAAAGTGGTGCAGCCGAGGTGGTGGGCCTGACACCGGAGATTCTCGGCCAGGCGCCGGCCATGCAGGAGGTCTTCCGCGCCATCGGTCGACTCAGCCAGTCGCATGCGACGGTAATGATTACCGGCGAGTCGGGTTCCGGCAAGGAGCTGGTGGCGCACGCCGTGCATCGGCACAGCCCGCGCGCCGACAAGCCGTTCATTGCGATCAACACGGCGGCGATCCCCAAGGATCTGCTCGAATCCGAATTGTTCGGCCACGAGCGCGGTGCTTTTACCGGCGCTGCCGCGCAGCGGCGTGGTCGCTTCGAGCAGGCCGAGGGCGGCACTTTGTTTCTCGACGAGATCGGCGATATGCCGGCTGAATTGCAGACCCGTTTGCTGCGTGTCTTGTCCGACGGAAATTACTACCGCGTGGGCGGCCATGCGCCGCTCAAGGCCAACGTTCGTATCATCGCCGCAACGCACCAGAATCTCGAAACGAGGGTCAAGGAAGGCCTCTTTCGCGAGGATCTGTTCCATCGCATCAACGTGATTCGTGTGCGCTTGCCCAGTCTGCGTGAGCGGCGCGAAGACATCCCGATTCTGTCACGCCATTTTCTGCAGAAAAGCGCTCAGGATCTGGGTGTTGAAGCCAAGCGGTTTTCTGATGGGGCGTTGAAATATCTGAGTGCGCTGGATTTTCCCGGCAACGTCCGGCAACTCGAAAATCTCTGTCACTGGCTGACTGTCATGGCGCCAGGCCAACTGGTTGATGTTGCTGATCTGCCGCAGGAGTTGCGCGAGGCGACGTCGCTGACGCTGGCGGAAGACTGGGAGGGGGCGTTGGCCCTTGAGGTTGATCGCCTGCTGACGCGTGACATTGGTCAGGTGCATGAAAAACTGATCAATGCGTTCGAGCGTGTGCTGATCAATCGCGCGCTGGCACATACGGGGGGGCGGCGAATCGAAGCCGCACAGGCGCTCGGTATTGGTCGCAACACGATCACGCGCAAAATTCAGGAGCTTAATCTCGATGGTGCGCGCGCCGGCGAGAAGGAGCATCCGGAAGATCCAGCGCCGGCATAATCGGTGATAATGGCGGCGTTGATTCTTGATGACGCTGCGATGAGCCAGACCTTGAACCCTCCCCTGATCGACCCCGGTCGCCTGCAAACCTTGCTCGGCATTGCCAGCGGACGATTCGATGTGGACGCGCTGAGCGAGTGCGAGTCCACCAGCAGTCTGCTGCTTGACCGGGCCACTCACGGCGCACCTGCCGGGAGTGTAATTGTTGCTGATCGGCAAAGTGCCGGGCGGGGTCGCCGTGGTCGAAACTGGGTATCGTCCCCTGAGGCTAGTCTGACCTTCTCGGTGCTCTGGCGATTTGACAGCGGCGTCGAGCGTCTGGCCGGGCTTTCACTCGCTGTTGGCGTCGCCGTTGCGCGTGCGCTTGAAGCGTGCGGCGCCAGCGGAATATCGCTTAAATGGCCCAATGACATCCTGTTTGCCGAAGACGGTCGCCATACCAAGCTGGGCGGCATTCTTGTTGAATTGCAGATGGAGCGCCAAGGCGACCGGCGCAGCATGCTGGCGGTGATTGGTATCGGCTTGAACCTTCATTTGCCGGTCGCGAGCGGGTTTGTCAGTGAGGGTGAATGTGCTGTTGACTCCTTGCCGGTCGCCGGCCAGCCCGTGGCGTCACTCGCGCAGGCGCTTTCGCCGCTGCCGGATCGCCACGATTTGCTGGCGCAAATGTTGATTGAGCTGGCTGCCGTGCTGGATCTTTTTTCCAGTGGCGGCTTTGCTGCCTTGCGTGACGAGTGGCTGGTGCGCAATGCCTGGCAGGACACTCCGGTGCAACTGCTGCGCGATGGCATTATCGAAAAAGATGGCATCTGCCGCGGCGCAGATAGCGATGGCGCATTGCTGATCGAGACCGGAAAAGGTCTTGAGCGCTGCCTGTCGGGTGATCTTTCCTTGCGCGCAAAATGATTAAACCGATTGTCGCCATCGACGCCGGTAACACGCGCATCAAGTGGGGTTTGCACGATGGCAGCGTGTGGGCCGATAAGGGCGTTCTGGCAACGGCCGATGCGGCTTGGCTGCGCGATGCGGTTGATGAATGGCCGGTAGACGCGCGCATCGTGATTTGCAATGTTGCAGGCGCAGCGGTGGGTGAGACCATCGCAAGGCTTCTGGCCGCACGTTATTCTGACCTTGTGTGGCTGCATGCCGAAGCTGAAGCCTGTGGCGTAAGCAATGCCTACGAGCAGCCGCAACAGCTTGGCGCAGACCGCTGGGCCGCATTGATTGGCGCGCGCGGGCAGGTTGCCGGCGCCTGTCTGGTGGTTTGCGCAGGAACGGCGACCACCGTTGATCTGCTTGATGCCGTCGGCGAGTTTTGTGGCGGCCTGATTCTGCCTGGCTTCGATCTGATGCGCTCTGCACTGGCGCGCGATACCGCGCAATTGCCGCTGGCGGACGGCCAGTTCCGCGCAACACCGCGCAACACGATGGACGCGATTGTCAGCGGTTGCCTGCACGCACAGGCCGGCGCCATTGAACGCATGTTCGCCACCATTGCCGCAGAGCCGGGGGCGGTTTGCCTGCTCACTGGCGGCGGCGCAGCCCGCCTAATTCCGCTGCTCAGCATCCCCCTGAAGTTAACGGAGAATCTGATTCTCGATGGGCTGGTGCGTTACGGCACTTCGCGGTAATCTGCGCCACTACGCCACCGGACAGGAAGAATTATCATGCCCTCACATCTGCTGACGATGCTGCCCAATTTTTTCGCTTATTTCTCGGTGGCGATCGTGCTGCTGGCCGTATTCCTTCTTGTCTATATTAACGTCACGCCCTACGATGAACTTGCGCTGATTCGTGCCGGCAACAGCGCGGCAGCGGTGAGTCTGTCGGGCGCGCTGCTGGGCTTTGTCATTCCGGTGGCTAACGTCATTGCACATAGCGACACGATTGCGGATCTTGCGGGTTGGGGCGCAATCGCCGGGACGATCCAGATACTTGCGTATCTGATTGCGCGTTTTGCGCTACCGCATATCAATGAAGATATTCCCGCCGGCAAGGCAGCGCCGGCGATTTTTCTTGCGGCGGCCTCGGTCAGTATCGGCCTCATCAATGCTGCCTGCATGACATATTAAGCGTTTCATCAGCGCACCGGCTCGCCGTTCAACGTTTCGATCAAGGAGATCACCATGGCCCTTATGGATTTCATCAAGAAACAATTTATCGACGTCATTCATTGGACGGAAGAGGGCGATGGCGTTCTTGCCCACCGTTATCCGATGCAGGATTTTGAAATTCAGAACGGCGCGCAATTGACGGTGCGTGATTCGCAGATGGCGGTGTTTGTCAATGAAGGGCAGGTGGCCGATGTCTTCGGCCCCGGCCTTTACAAGCTCACGACGCAGACCTTGCCGGTGCTGACCAACCTGAAAAACTGGGACAAGCTTTTCGATTCGCCATTTAAATCTGACGTCTATTTTTTCTCGACGCGGCTGCAACTGGATCGCAAATGGGGAACGCCCAATCCGATCACCATCCGCGACAAGGATTTCGGCATGGTGCGGATGCGCGCTTTCGGCATCTACTCGTACAAGCTGGCCGATCCGAAGAAGTTCTACACCGAAATTTCCGGCACGCGCGAGGACTACGGTGTCGATGATCTCGACGGCCAACTGCGCAATCTGGTGATCGCCTCGATGACCGATCTGTTCGGTCAGTCTGCCGTGCCCTTCATCGACATGGCGGCCAATCAGGAAGAGTTGAGTGCCGCGCTGAAGGCGAAGATGATCGAGGTGTTCGATCGTTACGGTCTGGCGCTCGACAGTTTCGTGGTGCAGAACGTCTCGTTGCCCGAGGAATTGCAGAAGATCCTCGACACCAAGATTGGTATGAACATGATCGGCGACATGGGACGCTACACGCAGTACCAGGTGGCCAACGCCATCCCACTGGCGGCGCAGAATGAAGGTGGCATGGCTGGTATTGGCGCCGGGTTGGGCGCCGGAATGTCGATTGGCCAGACGATGGGTGCCGCGATGACGCAGGCAATGCAGCCGGGTGCCGCGCCGGCGGCTCCGGCGGTAGCTGTCGCCGCTGCAGTGGCCGGGGTGAGCGCCGACGATGTGGTGGCAACGCTGGAGAAACTGCACGGACTGGTCGCCAAGGGAATCCTCTCGCAGGCCGAGTTTGATGCCAAGAAAGCGGAGTTGCTGGGCAAACTGAGCTGAGTGGGAGTGGAGTTTTGAGCAATTCAAAATCCACCACAGAGGCACAGAGGCACAGAGGAAACACAGAGAAAACCAATTATTTTTTTGTTTTTCTCTGTGTCATCTCTGTGCCTCTGTGCCTCTGTGGTGGGGTTTAAGTATGAAATCTGCCAACTGCCCCTCCTGTGGCGCGCCGGTCAGTTTTCGTTCGGCGGTGTCGGTCTATGCGGTATGCGAGTTCTGCCGCAGTACCTTGCTGCGCAGCGGCGAGGATTTGCAGAACCTTGGGCGGATGGCCGATCTGCTCGAAGACGCCACGCTGATTCAGGTCGGCACCGAGGGCAAGCATCGCGGCAAGCATTTTGGTGTCCTCGGGCGCATCCAGCTCAAACACGAGTCGGGCATCTGGAACGAGTGGTACATCCTCTTTGACGACGGGCGCAGCGCCTGGTTGTCGGAGGCCAGCGGCGAATATGTCGTCAGTGCGGTGGTGCCGGTCACCGACCC
Source organism: Rhodocyclaceae bacterium (assembly GCA_044344385.1). GTDB lineage: Bacteria > Pseudomonadota > Gammaproteobacteria > Burkholderiales > Rhodocyclaceae > CAJBIL01. The sequence continues at coordinate 6,175 of JBIJCY010000104.1, forward strand.
TTTGCCGGCCTTTGAAACACTTGCCCCCGAGATGCCCGTCAGTATTGCAGGGCGAACTTTTACCGTCACCGATCTTGAAACCGCGCGCTGCATCTCCGGGCAGGGTGAGTTGCCATTCAAGGTGGGCGCCGGCTACGACGTCAATACCGCCGACCTGCGCAGCAGTGACCGTTTCGTCACCCTCGATTACAGTGAGACGCCACCGCTTGTTTTCGTTGGTCAGCCGACGACCTTCGATGACCTCAAGCTGACCAATCTGCGCGAGCAGCGCGATCTTGCCGCCGGTGGCGCGCCGACGGTGCAGGCGCGCGCTTTCAACTGTCCGCACTGTGCATCGCCGCTGACCATTCACTCGGCGGCCATCGAGAGTGTCGCTTGCGATAGTTGTGGCTCGATCATCGGCATCGAAAACGATAACATGAAGTTGCTGGCACGGGCAGCGCAAGGCTTGCGCGTGCCGCCGTGGTTGCCGCTTGGTAGCAAGGGCAAGCTGCACGACATCGACTGGGAGGCGATCGGATATCTGCGTCGCAAGACAACCAGCGATGGTATTGATTATTGCTGGGACGAATACTTGCTGTTTAACGCTGAGCAGGGTTTTGCCTGGCTCAGCGAGTATCAGGGGCACTGGAACTACGCGCGCACGCTGTCCGATCCGCCGGCGGTTAGCCGCGGGGCGTTGAAATTCAAACGCAACAAGCAGGAGTTCAAGCTCTTCAGCAGCGGCGAGGCGCGGATCATCTACGTCGTCGGCGAGTTTTACTGGCGCGTGTCGGTCGGTGAAACCTGTCTGCTGGAAGACTATATCTGCCCGCCGCTGATGCTCTCGCGCGAAGTGACCAAGAAAGAAGCAGGCTGGTCGCAGGGTGAATATCTGGAGCCCGAAGATCTGTGCGCCGCGTTCAAGATATCGGTAACGCCCCCAAAGCGAATTGGCGTGTATGCCAACCAGCCGAATCCACTGGTCGAGCGCCATCGCAAGATCTGCGGCATGTTCTGGAAATATGCGCTACTGGCAACGGTGGTGCAGTTGCTTTTTGTTTTCCTCTTCGCTTCGCACCTTGTGCTTAAGCAGCGCCTGGTGCTCTCGCCGTTTTCCGAGGATGCGACGATCAACACGCAGGAATTCGTGCTGAAGAGTCGGGCGCGGGCCTTGCTCGTTCGCCACAGCACCGATGTTGACAACAACTGGTTGGCATTGACCACGACGCTGGTTGAGAAAGATACCGGCGAGGCCTATCTGGGCGTGCAGGAAATCAGCCACTACAAGGGCGTTGATGACGGCGAGAGCTGGTCCGAAGGCTCAAAGGACGACGAGATCGTTTTCAACAGCATTCCGCCGGGCAATTATTACCTCGTTGTCGAGTACGAACTCGGAACAGACAAACGGGCGGCGGTCTCCGACACGGTTGAGGTGGTGCGCAACCCGGCGGGCTGGTCGAACTATGTGCTGGTGCTGATTTTCCTTGCCGTCTTCCCGCTCTTTTCGCGCTGGCGAAGGAATGCCTTCGAAACAAAGCGCTGGAGCGAGAGCGATTTAGGCGGTGGTAGCGGCGGCGGTGATTCAGGTGGCGACGATGGAGGCGATGACTGACATGGTCAAGACCAACTTCATTATCGGCCTGCTTGCGCTGGCATTTTTCGCCAATGCCCAGTATCAGGGGTGGAATCTTTTCGACCGTAATGCCGGCGCGCAGACTTCGCGGATGTCAGGTGGGCACGGCAGCGGCGGCAGCGGTCGCACTTCGCACAAATAGATGCTAATAAATCTCACCGCAAAGGCGCGAAGGTGCAAAGTTCGCAAAGAAAAAATCGAGACCTTTGATTTTCTTTGCGGCACTCTGCGCTCTTCGCGCCTTTGCGGTGAATAACGCAGCTTTTCGGAATGAATCACGCGCTGCTCTTCTCGGTCTTTGTTGTCGCTTCCTGTGGGCTCGCCTATGAGCTGATTGCCGGCGCGCTGTCGAGCTATCTGCTCGGGGATTCGATCACCCAGTTTTCTACTGTCATTGGCTGCTACCTGTTTGCCATGGGTGTCGGCTCGTGGCTGTCGCGCTATGTCGAGCGCAATCTGATCGCGCGCTTTATTCAGATCGAGTTGATGGTTGGCGTGTTGGGTGGATTTTCAGCAGCCGGGTTGTTCTTTATTTTCGTGTGGTTTTCGTCGCCTTTCAAACTGGCCTTGTATCTCGCGGTGTTCGGTATTGGCGTGCTGGTCGGGCTGGAAATCCCGCTGATCATGCGAATTCTCAAGCGCGACCTGGCGTTCAAGGACGTCGTCTCGCAAGTGTTGACCTTCGACTATCTCGGTGCGCTGGTTGTCTCCATTCTTTTCCCCCTCTTACTCGTTCCACACTTGGGGTTGGTACGCAGCGGCCTGCTCTTCGGTCTGCTCAATGTGCTCGTTGCGCTATGGGCGTTGTGGCTGTTTCGCGAACAGTTGCGGAGCGCCGCCTGGCTGCGCACGCAGGGCGTTGTCTCAATGGCGCTGCTGGTCGCCGGTTTCGTTGCGGCCGGGCAGTTCACTTCGCTGGCTGAAGCGCATCTCTACGCCGACGAAATCGTGCACGCCGAAACGACGCCGTATCAGCGCATTGTTGTCACGCGCTGGAAGGACGATCTGCGCCTGCATCTGAACAACAACCTGCAGTTCAGCTCGCGTGATGAATATCGCTATCACGAGGCGCTGGTTCATCCTGGCCTGTCTACGCTGCCCGGTGCGCGGCGCGTGTTGGTGCTCGGTGGCGGTGATGGGCTGGCCGTGCGCGAAATTCTGAAATACTCGCAGATCGAATCAGTGACGCTGGTCGACCTCGACCCGGCGATGACGCAGCTTTTCTCCACCGCGCCGCCGTTGCGCGCCTTGAATGCCGATGCGCTGGCGTCGCCGAAGGTCAAGGTGGTGAATGCCGATGCGCTGAAATGGCTGGAGAGCAATGATGAGTTGTTCGACTTCGTGGTGGTCGATTTTCCCGATCCATCCAACTTCGCCATCGGGAAACTCTACAGTGCCGCCTTCTACCGCCTGCTTGAAAAGCACCTGACTGCGGGCGCGCTGGCCGTCATTCAATCAACGTC
>JBIJCY010000105.1:0-9192 GCA_044344385.1 Rhodocyclaceae bacterium
TGCAACGCAGGAAGGAGACGACCGGCGCACCGCGTCGTTCGAAGCCGAAAGCCGGTATCGATACCGCGTACTTGCCCTCTGCGACCAGCGCCGACGCCAGCATGGCCGACGCCATCACAGCGCCCTGCCCGCCACGACCGTGGAATCGAACTTCGTACATCTTGTCTCCTTCTGCTCCAGGTGGATGAATCTGCGTGGATTCATCCTGTTGTATTTCCGGTGATACTGTTTTTTTACGCTGCGCTACCCCAACCCGGTTTTACCGCCGGACCAGCCGTGCCACAACCACGCACAGGCAGATGCTGCAACGCCAGTCCCTGGTTGAAAGCAGCGCGCCGCACCAACGTGAATTTCAGAAACCAGCCGTTGGCCACCACCAGCAATCCGGCAACAAACGAAAAGACCGCAGCGCCCGGCAAACCGGCCAGCTGCATGGCCACCAATATTACCGGCAGCGCATGGCCAATGATGATGAAGCGCCGATCAATGCTGCGCAATACCTTGATTGCAGCGAGTGGCGCACGGTCGGCAGAGAGTTCAACGAGATACTGTTTCCACAGGATAACGCGAACGGCCAGCAGAAGAATCAGACCAAGCAGCAATCCAGCGCCCGCACCGGCCGACGACATCGACAGGATGGCCAGCATGAATCCTGCGCCTTCGGCCAGACCGGTAGAAATCATTAGGGGAATACTGCGCGGATGCCGCCACGCCGGAATTCCCTTGTTCGCCGCAAGTATTCGCGCCTGGCTGTAAAGAAAGGCAAAACCCAGAAAACCGGTCAACAGCTTCAGCGTTGTCTCGCCGCTAATCCAGGCCAACCCGCCAACAGCAAACACAAGCAGCGCGACAACGGCTTCACGCGTCATCCACGACGTCGCAAAGTGACGATAGACGTTAAGCGCACGCCACGGCTGGCCAATCTCGAACCAGACACAAGTCAGGCCGCTACCGATCAGCAGCAGGCCGAGTGTGATCGCCAGACGCGCATCCCCCGGCGCCAGGCTAAGCAGCGCGGCGCACAACAACAACGCACCACCGGAACCGCCAGCGATGAAGTTGGCCGCCGCACGCCAATCCCAGTTGCGCTGCTGGCGCGGCGAAAAGTGATCAACAGTCTTGTTCGACATGCGCTTCATGCTTCGCTCCTGGCGTCGCCGCTTGCTTGATGCCAGATGTAATACACGCTCGGTTTGGTACCCAGTTCCTCGTGCATGCGGAAGTGCTGCGTTTCGGCGAGCAGTTGGCTGACGTTGCTCTCGGCATCATCCAGATCGCCAAAGTGCATCGCGCCGGAGATACATGAATTGACACACGCCGGCGTTACTTCGGGATGCACGCCGGGAATCCGCCCCGTCACCGCAGCCTCATCGATCCTATCCTTGCAGAAGGTGCACTTCATCGACACGGCAATGCGCTTCGGGTCAAAACGGACGGCCTCCGAGGCAATCGGCTGATCGCCGTAGGCAAAGCGCGGCTCGCGGACAATCGAGCGGGCATCATAGGGGCAAGCCATGACGCAGTTGGCGCAACCGATACAGAGATCGTAATCGATGCTGACCAGACCATCGGCACGTTTGACCGTGGCCTGCGTCGGGCAGACTTCTTCGCACGGCGGTTCGTCGCAATGCATGCAGGCGATCGGCAGGAAGCTGCGCCGTACGTCAGGAAACTCGCCACTCTCCAGATCAAGCACGCGCCGCCACTGGATGCCGGGCTGCGTCGCGTTGGCGTTCTTGCATGCGGCGGTGCAGGTCTGGCAGCCGACGCAACGTCGCAGGTCGATGCCCATTACATAGTGTGTCATGCGACTGCTCCCGAAACGCGGCGCACCTGCACACGAACAATGTCCGATCCCGAACCGGTCGCGTCGGTCAGCTCAAGCGACATCGGCGCGATGGTGTTCAGGCTCGGCATGTCCATGTCTTTGGCAAACGGCATCGCCCAATGATCAAACTGACCGAGGATAACCAGCGTATCCGGCCGGATTCCCTGCGCCAGCACGGCACTGCCGTAAGTCGCGCCGATATGCGAGCGCACTTCGATACGGTCGCCATCGGCAATGCCGTAACCTGCTGCCGTTTTCGCGTTCATGATGACGCCGGCGTGGCCGCGGACGTTCTGCGAAACCTCGCGCATCAGCTCGATGCCGGCGTTGCCGCCGGTGTGATACTGCATGCTCTTGGTGGCCAGCAGCCAGAGCGGAAAATCGACGGGTTTTGCGCCGGCATTGAGCAGCGCCTGTTCCCAGCGACCCGGCACGTCGTGCCACTCGGGCAAGGCGGCGTATTCGGACAATTGCTCGTCCCACCACGCCATTTTCTTCTCGTGCAAGCGGTTACCGAGTTCGCGCCCGACGCGCAGCAGGCGCTCCTGATACGGCAGCTCGTAACGTACGCCCTGCTTCTCCATGGTCGGCGTCAGATACCACTCAAGGCGCGACATCGGCACGGTGTAAAAACCGTTCTCCTTGAACCACGCCAGATCGTGCGCTTCCTTGCCGTCGGACAGATGCGCGCTGGCGGCCTGGCAGACAGCATTCCAGATTTCCTCGACGCCATGCTCGCGCGACGGATCGAGGCTGAAATCGTAATTGACACCCTTGAGCGGCGAGACGCCGCCGGCGCCGCGATTCAGCGCATCGTTGTACTGCTCAAGCAGGCCGGTGCGTTTGGCCAGCTCGGTAGTAATCCACGTAAAGTCCCGCGAGTCGCCCTGCGCGGCTACAGCCTGCTGACGCAGAACGACACCGCGATGATCCCAGAACTGCTCCATGAACTTGGTGCCGCCGACCTTGATCAGCTGCACCGATTCAAGATCGGTCGCCTCAGGCAGCAACAGGTCGGCCATGAAGTTCGTTTCGTCGAGCGTGTAGGCGAAAGCGACGGTGAACGGGAAGGTGGCAATGCTCTCGATCAGCGACTGCGTATCCCAGAAGGAAATCGCCGGATTGGTGCGGTAAATAAACCATACGTCGGGCAGTGTCGGCTTGGCCATGTTCCAGTCAGCGGGTTGCTCGCGCAGGAACATCCAGGCTAGTTGTGTCGGCCCGAGTGCCTGGCTCCACGCCGAGTTGCCGACAATCGGCACAAGCGTCTTATGCACGTTGCGGCCGGTCGGCTGTGAGGCCCAGTTGACCTTGTCGGTAGCGTTGAAGTGCTGCGCCATAAAACCGTCTTCACCCGGCTTGACGCTCAAGTGACGGTTGTCGTGCGGACGATTCAGGCGCACCGTCGTTCCCAGCGTGCCGCCTGGCACTTCGAGGCCGCCGACCAGCACGGCCAGCATGGTGCGCGCCCAGCAGCATTCGTAGGCGCCCCAGCCATTGTTGACCGACTTGCCGAGCGTGACAGCAACCGGCCGCAGCGGCAGGGTAACGCCATCGATCACGGTGGTCGCACCGACTGACGCACATTCGAGATATTCGTTGGCGATGCGCCGGATCGTCGCTGCCGGCACGTCACAGATTTTTTCCGCCCACTCGGGCGAATATTTTTCAATATGCTCAACGAGTTTTGAGAAAGCAGTAATGCCTTCAACTTCGCCAAGCTCCTGACGCGCTTCGTCGGCATCGACGCTGATCGCACCGCTAACGCGGAAACGTCCGATCAGGGCCGGCACAGCACCCGACGTATCGAAAGGCACCGCCCGGTTGCTTGTTTCATCCCAGAGCAGCGGCTTCTTGCTTTCGGCATCGCGCAGGTACAGGCCATCCGGCCCGACGAGGTAGGGCGAGGAAGTGCGGTCGCGCATGAAGGGCACGTCAAGTTCGGAAACCTGATGCTCGATGAGCAGCACATACATTAGCGCAAACATGAAGGCCGGGTCGGTCTTCGGGCGGATCGGCACCCACTCGGCCGAGCAGCCGCCGGTCACCGACAGATGCGGCTCGACCTGCACCCGCTTGCAGCCGCGCACGCGGGCATCGGCATGGCGCGTAACAGCGCATGGGCCGCCGGACACTTCAACGTTGCTGCCAATCGAGATGATGTAGTTCGCCGACGGCGTATCGGCAGCCACCGTGAAACCCCGATGCCAGAACTCGCCGTAAAGGTGCTCGGAATGCACGCACTTGACGCCCTGCCCCGAACCGAAGCTGTAGTCGATCGGGCCCCAGGCCGAGAGGAAGGCCGGGAAGGTGCCCATGTAGTTGGCCGGCGTACCGCCATGCCCGAAAGTGGCGGCGACGCGCGGCAGGCCGGAATCGTCGAGCAGCCCCTTGGCGCGCACGCCCTTGAGCTTGTTGGCCAGCAGGTCGAGCGCCTCGTCCCACGAAATCGGCACGAAGCCCGGATCCTCGTTACGCCCCTTTTTCGGATTAGTGCGCTTCATCGGCGACAAGACGCGGTGCGGGTTGTAGGTCTTCTGCACCAGACCGTAGGCCTTGACGCAAACCTTGCCCTTCGCAGGGTGGATATCCTCTGCGGCGAAGTTCGGCTCGATCTCGGTGGCAACGCCGTCAACGACCTTGACGTTCATGAAGTCAGGGCCGGAAACACAGTTGTAGCAGTATGAAGAAAAGTACTGCACCGACGGCTTTTTGACAGCGTCCATGTTTTTTCCCTGTTTCAGAGGCTGTGAAAACAACCGAAACGCTCACCGCAAAGGCGCAAAGATGCAAAGGTACGCAAAGTAAAACTATTGATTTCGAGACGTTCTTTTTGCATGTTCTTTGCGACCTTTGCGCCTTTGCGCCTTTGCGGTGAAATATTGAAGTTTTTCACAGGGACCTCAGTGAACACGTTCAGGGTGTGAGTAAACGCAGTGCCGCTCGCCACGCGCAAAGCCGATCAGCGTGACGCCTGACTCCTCTGCGACGCGCACCGCCATGCCGGTTGGCGCGGAAATCGCGGCAACGACGGCGATCCCTACTGCAGCCGCCTTCTGCACGATTTCGTAGCTGGCGCGGCTCGTCATCAGGACAAAGCCGCCATCAAACGACTGGCCCTGTGCGGCGAGCGAACCAATCAGTTTGTCGAGCGCGTTGTGCCGGCCAACGTCCTCACGAACACGGTCGATCTTGCCGTTGAAGTCGCACCACGCCGCCGCATGCACTGCGCCGGTCAGGTCAAAAAGGTGCTGCATCTGCTGCAAGCCGGCCATTGCGCGCGGTAGCGCGCCGCTGGTCAGCACCGCCGAAGATTCGACGGCGGCGACGCGTTTGGCGAGCTGGTCAAGACTTTCGGTGCCGCACAGGCCGCAGCCGGTGCGCCCGGCCAGCGTGCGGCGATGCGTTTTTAGCACCTGCGCGCGTTCGCCGGAAAGTTCCATATGTACTTCGATGCCGTTGTCGCGTTCGAAGACTTCCAGATCGTGAATCTCGCCGCGCCGTCCGACGATGCATTCACTAAGGCTGAAGCCGAGCGCGAAATCCTCAAGGTCGAGCGGCGTGGCAAGCATCACTGCATGCGAGATGCCGTTGTAGACCAGCGCCACCGGCACCTCCTCGGCAACCGCCTCGCTGGCGCGCGTCAGAACGCCGCCCACCCAGCGCTCGACGCTGTAGTGTTTGTGTGCTTCGCTGCCTGCAGCTGCTTCATGTCGCATGACCGGCCTCGCTGGATAACTTGAGCTTCGGAAGTACGCCCGTTTGAATTACGATACACTTTACCCCCTATCCATGCAACCTTTTTGTATCGCTTTTGTCAAAGTGTTTTTGCTGCGTCGCAACATCAGAATCCCACAAACTTGCGATTGCACGACATCCGTGGTCAGATTGCTGCCGAGAGACAGACAGGTCTGTTTGCAACACCTGATTTCTGACCCGCAAGCTAAACCGGGAGCTACGTGAAAAACCGATTTATCAGCCAGTGGACGCAGGACTTTCTGGCGCATTGCCCGACGCGCGCCAAGTCGCTGGTCATCACCATTTACGGTGACTTCATCGCACCGCATGGCGGTACCGTATGGCTGGGCAGCCTCATCAACCTGGTCCAACCGCTGGGATTGACCGAGAGACTGGTGCGCACCAGCGTCTATCGCCTGTCGCAGGAAAAATGGCTGGTCGCCGAACAGTTCGGACGCAAGAGTTTCTACAGCATCACGACCGTGGGGCGGCGCCGCTTCGAGCAGGCCTTCCGGCGAATCTACTTCACGCCGCAGGAGCAATGGAGCGGCGAATGGCAGCTGGTAATGATCCCCGCATCGCTCGCCGACACGCAGCGCGACACCCTGCGCCGGGAGCTCTCCTGGGCAGGCTACGGCAGCCTGACACCCGGCATACTCCTGCACCCGTCGGCTGACTCCGAGCGGCTGCACGACATCCTGCAGGAAACCGGTACGCAGGACGCCGTCCTTGCCATGAAGGGCGAAAATATCAGCGCCCTGACCAACAAAGCCCTGCAGGAACTGGCGCACGAATGCTGGAACCTTGACACCCTGGCCGCCGAATACAACGACTTTATCGAACTCTTCAAGCCTGTATTACGCACCATGCGCGCCGCCAGCAGCCTCGACCCCGAGCAGTGCTTTGTCGTGCAGACCCTGCTCATGCACGACTTCCGGCGCGCCCTGCTGCACGACCCGCAACTGCCGTCACAGCTGCTGCCCGGCAGTTGGAGCGGCGGCGTTGCCCGCCAACTGTGTCGCGATCTTTACAGCATTACCTGGCCACTGGCGCAACAGCACATGCTATCCATCTGCAGCACCACGAGCGGCCCGCTCCCTTCCATCGCGCCCTATTTCTTCGAACGTTTCGGCGGGCTGCAAACAACCGGCAGCCTGACCGCCGTCTGAACAACTGCACTATTGGTGGAACTCAACCGATACAGCACGAGTCGTTTTTTTGTGGCAAACTGTATCTCTTTGTTTCATCTGCAGCAGACATCGCGCCACAAAGGGAGAAGGCAACATGCACGGTTCAACAGCATCGACATCCGCCGCGCTGGATTCTGCGGCAAGGGCAACATTCCAGCGCGCCGCATCCGAAGGCCGCGACACGCTTAACCCGCCAGAACTGAGCGCCCTGCTCTCTGCTCTTGGCATCGCTCTTGGCACCACTCTCAGCGAAAACAATGCCGTACAAGTAAGCCGCAGCGCGGGCGAATTGCGCCTCGTCCTGAGCAACACCCGTGAATTCGGCATGGTGATCAGCGCCGGCCTCGGCGGGTTCGACGCAGAACTTGATGCACTCAACGCCGGCAGCTTCAAAAAGGACCGCGCGGCGGTGTACGCCGCCGCCGAATTAACCGACGCGGAGAGCTTTCTCACCCAGTTCAAACGCACGCTGGCCTATCAGAAGCTGGCCGGCCTGGCGCAGCGCAAGCAACAAGCGCTGCCTGACGAACAACTCAAGCGCTGTTTCTCACAAGTGCTGGCACTGGCCCGTTGTTTTTCGACGGCCCAGCCGGATGCCTCCCTGGTATTGCATGAGCTGACGCTCAACCCGCTGCACCTCGGCGACCAGCCCACCGTCGACGCGGCCTCTTGCCGCTTTGGCGCAGCCCCCGCAACCCGCCTGCCACGCCCGATCGCCAAGATCGACAAACTCCTGCACCCCGCATCCATTGGCGTCATTGGCGTTTCTGCAACCAGCATGAATTTCGGCCGCATCATTCTGCGCAACCTTGTCGGCAGCGGTTATCCCAAAGAGCAGATGACCGTCATCCGCGCCGGCGAGAGCGAAATCGACGGCATCAAATGCGCTGAAAGCCTGAAGGCACTCGACCACAAACTCGACCTGCTGATCGTCGCCGTCGCCGCCGACGCCGTTTATGGACTGGTCGATGAGATCATCGCGACCGACGCCGTGGAATCAGTCATGCTGATCCCCGGCAGTCTCGGTGAAACGAAAAAGAGCCGCGAACCCGCTGCTGCACTGGCGGCAAAGATCAACGCGGCGCACGGTAGCGCGGGCGGCGGGCCAATCTTTCTCGGCGCCAATTGCCTCGGCGTTGTCTCGCATCCGGGCGCCTACGACTCGTGGTTCATCCCGCTTGAGCGCCTGCCCAAACCGCAGAAGAAACCGCAAAGAAACTCGGTCATGCTCAGCCAGAGCGGCGCCTTCATGATCACCCGCCTGAGCCAGAACCCCTGGCTCGACCCGCGCTACATGCTGGCGCTCGGCAACCAGACCGACCTGACGCACGGCGACATGCTCAGCTACTTCGCAGAACGACCCGAGATCGAAACCATCGGCGTTTACATCGAAGGTTTCAAGGATCTCGACGGCCTCGATTTTGCCCGCGCCGTGCGCCGCGCCACACTGAACGGCAAGCAGGTCGTCGTTTACAAGGCCGGCCAGAGCGCACCCGGCATGGCCGGCGTGCTGGGCCACACGGCGTCGATTGCCGGCGACCCGACGCTGTTCGAATCGGTCGTGCGACAGGCCGGCGCCATCGTCGCCGAAGACTTCAACAGCTTCGACGACCTCTTTTACATCGCCGGGGCACTGCATCACAAGAAAATCGGCGGCAACCAGCTGGGCGCGATCAGCGGGGCAGGCTTTGAGGCCGTCGGCATGGCCGACGCAATCCGCTCGGATACTTTTTCCATGCAAATGGGTGAGTTGCAAGCCGAGACCATTGCCGGCGTTGAAGCAATCCTCGTTGCCAAACGACTCGACGCGCTGGTTGAAGTCAGAAACCCGATCGACATCAATCCCGGTGCCGACGACGAAGCACATCTGCAGATCACCGAGGCCTTCCTGCTCGACCCGCAGATCGACGCCGTCGTTGTCGGGCTCGACCCGACTGCGCCGTCAGTACGCGCGCTGGAAACGAGCAAGCTGCGCCCCGGCTACGACATCAGCGACGCAAAAAGCAGCGTGCACCTGATGCCGCCGCTGGTCGATCGCCACGACAAGCCGTTGATCGGCATCATCGACGGCGGCCGCCTCTACGACGCGATGGCGGCAGGCCTGATGGATCAGGGCGTCTGCATCTTCCGCAACTGCGCACGCGGCACGCGCGCGCTGGTACGCTACACCGAAGCACGTCTCGCCGCCGAAGCAATCCGCGCAGCGGCATACGGCAAACGATGACACCTCTTTCAACGCAGAGGGCGCAGAGACGCGGAGAACGCAGAGACAGACACGACCAGCCACCTATAAAATGTGTACAAAAAAATTTTTCTGCGCCCTCTGCGTCTCTGCGCCCTCTGCGTTGAGAGTGGTTAACTGCTTTTCCAAAGTGATTATTTTTTCCAAGGAGGCACCATGAGTGAAACAACGAAAGAAGCACTGAAAGCCGGCCT
>JBIJCY010000106.1:0-9161 GCA_044344385.1 Rhodocyclaceae bacterium
CTGGGCCGTTCCGCCCATTCTTCATTTCGTGCAATGCCCGCTCGAAATGGTAGCGAATCTGTGTCGGGTCGGTGATGGTGACGGCGTATTTTGTGATTGATTTGACGATCGGGGCGATATCGACTTCCTGCACCCCGCCCTGGCGTAATGGCCGTCCGGCAAGCAAATCAGCGCGTTTGACCTGGCCAGAGATGATCAGTAGTGGAATCGACTCTATCCAGGCGCCTGCCACCGGGGTGATGACGTTGGTGGTGCCTGGGCCGGTCGTCACCATGCAGATGCCAAAACTTTCGCGGATACGCCCCCAAGCCTCGGCCGCGATGCCGCATGCCTGCTCGTGGTGACATGGAACAGGGGTCAGTCGTTTTTCGCAGGCTAATGCATCGTTGAGGTACATCGCGCCACCACCGGGAAGCAGGAATACATGCTCAGCGCCTGCGTCGGCAAGGCGGCTCATCAGGTAGTCAGCGACGCGCATAGTCACAGCCAGTAGGTCAGCAGGGTCTTGCGACGTGTATTCGCCGCGATCGAAGCGTCTGTGTAAATTGAGTCATCGGAAAAATGGGTAGATGAGATTTCCTCAAAAACTACGCCGCATTCACTATGAAATTTGTGTTTGACGCCTCGCTGAACGGTGATGACATCGCCCCGGCCAGCTTCGCGTTGTTCACCCTCCAGCCACAAAGTCATGCTGCCGTGCAGAATGACAAAGGTCTCTTCTTTTTTGAGGTGATACTGCTCAGGGTGGTTTTGCCCGGGGAGCATAGCGATAAGCTTTTTACAGTACTCGCGATTGACGACCGTAATCATCACCAGCCCAAACTCGGCAAAGTGATCCATGCCATAGTGATGCGAAATTTCCAGGTCGGATTTTCCGGGAACAACTATGTGGCCGGCCTCTAATAGCTGGCGCACGGCGGTTACTGCAGCGAGGATGTGTTCGCGCTCGTGTTGGATAATTACTTGACTTGCCATCAGTGGCTCGCCGGCCACGAGCGTCTGGTTAGCGATATAGCGACTGTATTTTGACCACTGATTCGCAGTGATCTGCCCTGGTGCTGGTGGGAAAGCAAAGCAAACGGCACTTTCATCGATGCTCGCCCCGGGCTCCACGGAGCGAGTTAGGAATACGCCGCGGCGCAGGGAATTCAGGCTTTCAACTTCGGCCTTGCTCGCAGGCGGCCAGACTTCGTGGCCGCACATGATTTGCGCCCGTGCTGCGGCTGACAGCCATTGATGAATCTGTGCCGGATTTGCCGAATAGGCATTGAGTGCGTAGCGTTCAGATGGTAGTCCGACATGTTTTTCGAAGACAGTAGCGCCCATTGCCAGTGCCAGCATGACAGGCTCGGTGCGTTCTGGCGCTTCGTGTGTCGAAAAGCCGATGCTGACTTCAGGATAACGCTTGCGCAGGGCGCCGATTCGGGCGACGTGGAGATGATCATCCGGTGTCGGGTATTCGGCAACGCAATGCATCAGTGTTAGCGATTTTTCGCGATGCAGGAAGAAGCTAACAACGCTATCCACTTCGTCTGGTGTGGCACCGGCCGTGGATGCAATGATTGGTTTGTCGGTGCGAGCAATTCGCTCAAGCAATGGCCAGTCGGTAAGCGAGCAACTGGCAATCTTGATCATTTCAATGCCATGCGCTTCAATCAGGTCGACCGATGCTTCGTCGAATGGGGTGCAGACTGTTTTAAATCCGCATTCGCGCATCGTATCAAGCAGTGCCTTGAACTGTATTTCCGAAAGCCGAGTCTCTTCGAAGCGCTTGACGTATTTAACGTCGTCTCGTCCTTTGAAGCTTGGGTGAATGAACGTTTCAAGGTCGCGGTACTGGAGCTTGAAGGCAAAATCAAATGCAAAACCCTCGCAACTTTCACGCATCGCGCGAATGATGGCCTTCCCGTGTTCGATGTCGCCCATGTGGTTGTTGGCCATCTCGAAGATGAATAGTGGTTGAGTCATGACCCGCCTTCAAAAATTTGCGCCACAGAACTCGGCGATTGAGTCTGCGATGTAGTCGAGATGTGCCTGTTTGAGGCCTGGCCAGACACCTACCCAGAAGGTGCTTTGCATGATGGTGTCTGCATTGAGCAGTGTTCCACTGATTCGATGAGGGCGTCCGGCGAAATAGGGTTGGCGGGTAAGGTTGCCTGCAAAAAGAAGGCGTGTGCCGATTTTTCTCTGGTCGAGGAAGCGCAGCAGATCCACTCGATCAAATGTTACCGATTCACGCAGGGTGATCGGGAAACCAAACCACGACGGGTCGCTCTGAGCAGTAGCCTCCGGCAGAATCAAAAACTCTTCAAGCGGCAGCATGCTGCTGCGTAGCGATGCAAAGTTGGCGCGTCGCGCGGCAATGAAGGAATCCAGTTTGTCCAGTTGCGCTAGGCCGAGTGCCGCCTGCATATCTGTGATCTTCATGTTATAGCCGGCGTGGGAGTAGACGTATTTATGGTCATAGCCAGCGGGCAATTCACCCAGTTGCCAGTCGAAGCGTTTTCCGCAGGTGTTGTCGCAACCCGGGTTACACCAGCAGTCACGGCCCCAGTCGCGGAAGGATTCAATGGCGCGCTTGAGTATTGGATCACTGGTAAATACTGCGCCCCCCTCACCCATTGTGATGTGGTGAGCCGGGTAGAAGGAAAGTGTGCCGATGTGTCCCCAAGTCCCTACGTTCCGGTCAGCGTAGGTTGAGCCGAGTGCGTCACAGCAGTCCTCGACCAGCCATAACTGATGACGGTCGGCGATAGCCCGTATTTCTTCGATAGCGAGCGGGTTGCCGAGCGTATGTGCGAGCATGATGGCACGTGTTTGCGGGCCAATAGCTTTTTCAATGGCCTCTGGAAGCGGGTTGTAGGTGGGAATGTGTGAGTCGACAAAAACAGGGATCAGTCCATTTTGCAGGATGGGATTAACCGTCGTAGGAAATCCGGCCGCAGCGGTGATAACTTCGTCTCCCGGTTTGAGCGCACGCCCCCCGAGCAAGGGGGAGGTCAAGGCGGAAAGAGCCAGCAGGTTGGCGCTGGAGCCGGAATTGCAAGTCAGTGCGTGCTTTACACCGAGTCGTTTCGCAAGCTGGGATTCGAATAGTTCGTTGTAGCGGCCTGTTGTCAGCCAACCATCCAGCGAAGCGTCTACGAGGTTGACGAATTCGTCAGGGCCCAGCATCTTTCCTGCTGGTGGAATCGGTGTCTGCCCCGGGATGAACGCTGTTTCTGCGTTATGGAGGCTGGCATAAAGCCGTACCTGATCGAGAATTGCTTGTCTTATTGATTCCATATCGCTATCTATTGCATGACGGCTGCTTGGATATAATCGTCGATTTGCTGTTTGCTGAATGTCTGCATATTCAGTTCGTTCAGCCAGGCTTGTTGCCAATCAACAGTGCGTCGGAGTGCTTCTGTTAACGGCCAGCGGGAGTTCCACTTTAGTATTTTCCGAGCTTGCGTGGAATCAAGGATCAAGAGACCTGCTTCATGGGGGATGTTGCTTTCTATTGCGTGCCAGTTGGCTGGTTTCGGCCAGTGCGTGGCTAGTTGATCGGCCACAGTTCTGACACTGACACAGTCAGACAGTGCCGGACCAAAATTCCAGGCACCTTGCACGGCATGGTCAGAGAATAGGCTCTCAGCCAATGTCATGTAGCCAACCAGTGGTTCGAGTACATGCTGCCACGGGCGAGTCGCCTCAGGGTGACGAACTTCGGCCGTTTGGTTGGTAGCGAACGCGCGAAGCAAATCCGGGATTAGACGATTCTCAGTCCAGTCGCCGCCACCGATCGCATTTCCGGCACGTGCTGTGGCGATTCGCGCAGCCTGCTCGCGGGAAAAAAAAGAGCGGCGCCAAGCATGAGTGATTATCTCGGTGCATGCCTTGCTGGCACTGTACGGGTCGTATCCGCCAAGCGGATCTCCTTCCCGGTACGCATCACTTGTTTCGCGATTCTCATAGCACTTGTCCGTCGTGACAATAACTACAGCACGTAGGTTAGTAAGAGGGCGTACGGCTTCCAGTAGATTCAGCGTGCCCGTGACGTTGGTTTCATAGGTCCCAACAGGGTCACGATATCCGTCGCTGACCAGTGGTTGAGCGGCAAGATGGAAAATAATCTCAGGGTTGGCGGTTCGAATCGATTGAGAAAGCATCTCTCTATCGCGGATGTCGCCAATTAACGATTCCAAGAGATCCTCAATGCCCGCTGTGACAAAAAAAGAGGGGGTGGTGGGCGGGGGGAGTGCATAGCCCACGACATTGGCTCCCATTTTGTGTAGCCATAGTGAGAGCCAGCCACCCTTGAAGCCTGTATGCCCTGTAATGAATACACGTTTCCCGTTCCAGAACGCTTGATTCACCATGATTTCCAGGGGGCTTGTCCTGATTCCCATAATTCATCAAGCAACATCTTGTCGCGCAATGTGTCCATTGGCTGCCAGAAGCCATCATGTTTCCAGGCAGCGAGTTGCTGGCGTCGGGCGAGTTCTGTTAAAGGAGTGGCTTCCCATGGGCCGTCGTGCTCGATCAGGTCAAAAATGCTTGGATTGAGCACAAAAAAACCACCATTGATCATCCCGCCCTCACCCAGTGGCTTCTCCTGAAAGCGGCTAACCCGTTCGTCGCGGATTTCCAGTGCGCCGAAACGTCCCGGTGGCGTGACTGCACAGACTGTCGCAGCGAGACCATGTTGGCGGTGAAATTCAATCTGGCTCGTAATGTCAACATTGGAAACACCATCGCCATAGGTGAAGCAAAACGGCTCATCATCTTGGATAAAACGCTCGATAGCCTTCAGGCGTCCCCCTGTCATCGTCTTTTCTCCGGTGTCGACCAGGGTGACACGCCATGGCTCGGTGTGCCGCTCATGGACCTCCATCCGATTATTCACCATATCAAACGTGACATCTGAAGTGTGCAGGAAGTAATTGGCAAAATATTCCTTGACGACGTATCCCTTGTAGCCGAGGCAAATAATGAAGTCGTTGATCCCGTGCGCTGAATACATTTTCAAGATGTGCCAGATAATCGGCTTTCCGCCGATTTCAATCATTGGTTTTGGCTTGAGGTGCGATTCTTCGCTGATACGGGTACCAAGGCCGCCCGCCAGAATGACGGCTTTCATGCGATCACAACCCGGTTTTTCCCCGTTTGCTTGGCTTGGTACATCGCTTCGTCGGCGCGCTTGATTATGGTGGCCTGGGCTTCTTCCGGCCGTAACTCTGTGACGCCGGCGCTGAAGGTAATGAGCTGCTTTTCATTGTTGTGCAGGAAAAACCGCTTGGTCAGTTCGCGCTGCAGACGAACCAGCGCTTTTTTTGAATCACCGATTGGCGTGTCAGGCATGATGATGATGAATTCTTCGCCGCCAAAGCGTGCGATCGTATCCTGTGGCCGCATCGTTTCTTTGATCACTGTTGTCAGGTGGATCAAGGCTGCGTCACCGGCGTCGTGACCCAGTGAATCGTTGAGTTTCTTGAAATTGTCGATATCGAGCAATGCCACGCAGAGGTCGGATTGACGGCGCTGCGCACGTGCAGCTTCTTTTTCGAAGGCCTCTTCCAGGCCACGCCGGTTCAGCGTGCCGGTTAGCTGGTCATGGCGCACCAGCGTGCTGGCTTTGTCGAGTTCACCTTGCAGTTCGTTAATGCGTTTGTCGGCTTCTTCAACGCGTTGTTTCGAGGCGCGCAGGTCATCGCGCGAGCGCTGGGCGTTGATCTGAATGACGCGGGTTTCGCGCATGACTTCGGCGAGCACATCTTCCAGTTGAGTGATGTCATCGGCTTTGCTGATTTTTTCGGCGCAGATTTCGATCTTGTCGTGATAGTCCGACGTTGAATCGGCAAACTCGGCCAGATGGTCGACGAAACCGGCCAACATGTGTTTCAGCGCTTCCTTGGCTTCATTCAGGCTGTGCTTGAGTTGGCTTTGCTTGAAGATGACGTCTTTTAGCCGGTGCTCTGCGTCGTCGATGGCACGGATGCTTAGCGGTTGGGAGACAATGTCACGCAATACGGTGATCTGGCCGTTCAGCCAGTGGTCGTCGACGACCAGTTCGCCGACGTTTTCGATCAACAGTTGCAGCAAGTGGAGCAGGCCGGAGCGCAACTCGGCACGGTCTTCGGAAAGTAGCTCAAGGCGAAAGGCAAAGCGCTTGATGTCGGCGAGCAGGCCTTCGAGCGCTTTTGGTGTGCTGGCGCTGCGTACAGCATTTGCTAGCGCGCGGGCGCTGGCCGCGAGATCAGGTTCTTCGGTAAGTTGGGTGGCAACCGCAACTTCAAGGGTGTAGGCAAACAGCTCACGCAATTCAGCAAGTAGCTCGCTGGCCCGGCTTGAGGGAACTGCTGTGACTGTTACGGCGGGTGGGGTGGTCGTGGAGGTTAACGGAATGGCGGTAATGTTGCCGTCTACGAGAGTTATGTCGTCGGGGGCGTCGCTGTTGAGCGACCAGGACTTGATCAGGCTCTGTAGTCGTCCGAAAAGTAGTTCACTGTTATTTGCCCCGCCGGCGAGCACGTGTTCGAGAGATTCTCTCTTACGAGCGGGTGTCAGGCTGGTATGTTTTGCTTCCCATTGCCGCAGGAATTCGCCAATCAGCTCGCTCCAGGCGAGTTCTGTTTCTTCACTGTGCTCCTTGATGAATTCGACGAGTGTTTTCCGGTATTCTTCCCAGCTTTTTCCTTTCAGTGCCTGTTCGAGTTGGCGCGATAGGCCCAGCTGGATAGAGGTTTCTTTGGGAAGTGCGGCAAGTAGTGCCCGAAGCTCGTTTTCCGGAAAAACAGGCGTGACTTTGTCCGCCGTTCCGGCAATTTCGTGATAAATCGCCCGGTAGTTTTCCGGCGACGGCGGCATACGTCTCGAGGCAAGCAGACGTAGCGTCTCGCGGGCGATTTCTGACGGATTGGATATGGTTGGCATGTTCCGCTTCCGGGATGTCTATCGGATGATTCTAATGGCTTGCCATGGTCTGTGGAAGCTGATTGATGGCGAGGTGTGGGAGTCCATGCCTGTATCAGCTATAATCCGCGCCGAAAGCTTTGGACGTGCCCCCGTAGCATGAAGGTCGTGCAGTTGATTTGTAATCATCAGGTCGTGGTTCGATTCCGCGCGGGGGCACCAAGACGTTCTGTCGGTCACGCATATGCATCGTCTCTCTGCTCTTTCGACACTACTCCCCACTTCTTTCTGCTTGGCCATAACCAAGTCGCTTCGAAAGTGTTGCAGCCGCTTCCTTTATGCTGTGGGCGAGGGGGCTGTCCCAAGCCATATCGAAGTGACCGATGGTGCCCAGTGAAGTAATCGCTGCCACCATGCGTCCCGTATGGTCGAATACCGGGGCGCTAAAACCGTTGATTCCTGGCGTCAGGCTGCCGCTGGAGCGCGATATGCCTTGGCCGCGAATTTCCTCAAGCAGCACTTCCAGATCACGCGTCACTGCTGTTGGCGTTGTGTGGGTCATCTCCGCTGTAGCGCGTATCTCTATGTCGAGCAGTTTTTTCAAGTGGGGCGATCGGTAAAAAGCAGCAAAGGCACGCCCGGTAGCCGATGTTGTTAATGGCAAAACGACACCAGTGCGTAACGTGACAGTGATCGGCCCGCCGGCCTCGACCCAGCGAACACAGGTGGCACCATGGGTTCCCCACATGGCAAGTGCAACCGTTTCACCGATGCTTTCACAAAGGTCATCCAGAACCGGCGCTGCCAGTCTTACGGGGTCAAGACGTGCCAGACTTGCCAGGCCAAGTTCCAGCGCAAACCCGCCGAGGTCGTAGCGCCCGCTATTGGCGTCTTGCTCCACCAATCCCATGCGCATGAAGCTCACCAAGTAGCGATGGGCTTTTGCGGCGGGCATGCTGGCGTTTTTAGCCAGATCGCGGAGCATCATTGGCCGGCCATTGGCGGCCAGCGCACGTAGCAGTCGGGCGCCGACTTCGATCGACTGGATTCCTTGCCGTTGCTTGGTGGGTTCAGTTGTCATCGCTCTGCGCCTTAGGTTGATTCGATGCATTGTATCTATTTGGCGTTTGTTGCGCTCGGTGCTCGGAGATTCCGCATCGTAGCCGTTACATGCCTATAATCGCAGTTTTGTTTTTACCGCGCTTAATTGGCGCGCTTTGCTCGATATCAGGGAGAAAAAATGCGTTCAGTGCTTATTGCAAACCCCAAAGGAGGGGCTGGTAAAACAACGCTGGCTACCAACCTTACCGGCCATTTTGCCAATGCCGGAGACAAAGTAACCCTCTGTGATCTTGATCGCCAGCAGTCATCGTTGCGCTGGATGGCCTTTCGTGACCCGGCGATGCCGCCGGTAAATGGCTATTTTGCCGGTAATCAAATGCTCATCAGTTTACCCAAAGAGCCGGATTGGGTCGTGCTCGACGCGCCAGCCGGTCTTCAAGGCTACAAGTTGACTGACTACCTGCGCCTGGTGGACAAGGTCATCATCCCCGTCGTGCCGTCGGTGTTCGATATGGCTGCGACGGAAGACTTTCTTGCATCCATTCGCCAGGAAATGCGTGGCCGTCGCGGCGTGGTCGGCATTGTGGCCATGCGCGTCGATCCCCGAACCCGTGCTGCTGCGATGCTCGAAGAGTTTCTCAAGCATTTCGATCTGCCGATACTTAGCTATATCCGCAATACACAAAACTATGTAAATGTTGCTGCCAGCGGGCTCTCTGTCTTCGATTCGCCGCGTTCGCGTTATCGCCGCGATATCGAACAATGGGATCCGTTGTTGCAATGGCTGAAGGACTAAGCTATAGTTCGCCCCCTCGCAACAAGGCAGTTCGCTGGAAACAGCGCAGCGAGCAAGTTTCAAGCAAGTTGTGTTGACGGGGTGAAAGATAGTTTGCTATAGTTCGCCCCCTTGCAACACAGCAGGTCTGCTTAAAACAGCAGTGTGTTGACGAGGTGAGCTGCAGAATGTTAAAATTCTCGGCTTCACTAAACGGACGCGGGGTGGAGCAGTCTGGCAGCTCGTCGGGCTCATAACCCGAAGGTCACAGGTTCAAATCCTGTCCCCGCAACCAAGCAGTACGCTCTTTAAAAATTAGACAACCGATAGGTGTGGGTTCTTGGTCTTAATGATTACGCTTCGGCGTAACGCAAGAAGATGAAGTAACTCGCACAGATGTAAAACTCTGGTGTTTGGAAGTAATTCTGGG
>JBIJCY010000107.1:0-9117 GCA_044344385.1 Rhodocyclaceae bacterium
ACGCGACGTAAAGGCCGTGCACGGCGACGTCACTGCGTTGCTCAACGCTGGAGTGCTGAGCAAAACGGAGGACGGCCACATCGTTTTTCCATACGAGGCTGTGAAAGTCGAGTTTCTATTGCAAGCCGCATAGTGTGGTGGCGTGCAAGTGGCCGAACCCATCATTCCACCGGACGCTGCGCGATGAAGCTGCGCAGCGCCGGTGATTTCAAACGTTGGGCCACATATGACCGAGATCCAGAAAATTCCGTGCCCCCATTGTGGCGACGTGCTTTACCAGCTTGGCCTGTTGGATGATCATGGCGTGTGGGGCAAGTTGCCCAATGCCCCATCGTTGGAGAATGACAAAGGCGGTTATTTCATGTCATGCCCGTACTGTTCTCGTCGGGTAGACATGGAAGTCACTTCTTCCCCAATTGGAGCCGGCTTCCGGCCAAGAAACAGCTAGACGCGCCACATGCGTATACTTGTGCCAACTACAGCCATCGAAGCAATAAGTGTGAGAGGTCAAAACATGAAAAGCACGCTCGTTTCAGTGTTCGTCGCAATCGGTCTTGCTGGCTGTGCAACTCCCGCGGTGGTGCTTAAGAACGAAACCAACGGACAAATTGTCAGGTGTGGAGGGGGGGCCACCGGATCGATGGCAGGAGGGCTTATCGGATATAACATTGAGAAAGATAACGATGAAAAGTGTGTCAGGGATTTTGAGGCACAAGGGTTCAAGCGTACGCAGTAGTGTTTGTTGTCCTTCTCCAATCCTCGCCCTGTGGCAGCTCCCCGAACCACACCCAATATGGCCTAGCACTTAGGTGGAAAGAACGGGCGAAAGCGGGCATCACTTTTCTCGCGGCCACCTCGCGCGCCCGCCTTTCACCACGACATTAAGCGAACTCAAACCAAGGACATAAAAACAGCCTTGCGTCTCGCTCGCGATCTTTAGGAGTATAGTTACTTGACGCGCGTACGTTATAGCGTACTATATTCTTCTTTTAAGGAGCGTGAAATGAACACACTTACCGCCAGTGAAGCCCGGGCAAATCTTTATCGGCTCATTGATCAAACAGTAGAGTCTCACGAGCCAATAATCATTACCGGAAAACGCAGTAGTGCTGTGCTTCTCTCCGCAGAAGATTGGCGCGCAATTCAAGAAACTTTGTACCTGCTGGCCGTACCTGGTATGCGCGAGTCCATTAAGGCTGGCATGGCCGAGCCTCTCGCAAAAAGCTCCAAGGAACTTAAGTGGTGAGTTGGGAAGTGATTTATGCCAAGCAAGCAACGAAGGATGCAAAAAAACTCTCTGCAAGCGGCCTTAAACTAAAGGCGCAAGAACTGCTCGCGGTTCTTGCCAACGATCCATTTCAAAATCCACCTCCCTTTGAAAAATTGGTCGGTGATCTTGCCGGCGCATACTCTCGCCGCATCAATATTCAACATCGCATCGTGTACGAAGTTTTTACCAAAGAGAAAACGGTTCGCGTCCTGCGTATGTGGACGCACTATGAATGAAAGGCCCAACCCGGAAATCGAGCGGGACGTCGTAAAGGCGGCTTCTCTTCGAGCGTCCCGCATCGCGCGGCGCTCCTTGTTTTTACGTTAGCCTGCTGACCTCGTGCGTGCTCTTGCCCTTGCTGTCATCACTGGCTATCAACGTTATGTGTCGCCGCATAAAGGTTTCTGCTGTGCGTACCATACCGTCGATGCTGGATTTTCCAGCATGATTCAGCGTCTTCTGTGCGGTGCTGATGCCAGGCCTCGGGCCGTTTCATTGGGGGAGTGACCATGCAAATGTCCAACATACCGTTCGGCACCACCGACTGGTCGACGATTGAGCATACCGAGCACCAAGGTGAAAGCGGCTTCGCCCGTTGGCGGACCTGTAACTTTGGCAACATTCGTGTTCGCATGGTTGAGTATTCGCCGGGCTATCTCGCTGATCATTGGTGTGTGAAAGGCCATATACTTTTGTGCACAGAGGGCGAACTTCATACCGAACTCAAGGATGGTCGTAAATTCGTACTCACGGCTGGCATGAGCTACCAAGTCGCCGATAACGCTGAACCCCATCGCTCTTACACCGCATCGGGAGCAAAGCTCTTCATTGTGGATTGAGAATATGCTTGAATCATTGTATGGCGCAAGCGCCCCACAGCGCCTCACAGCGCCGCTTGCGGCTTTGTTTCTACTGTGCGGCGGCGAACGGCTAATTCAAACGTGAGTGTATGGGGAGTTGATCGATGCAAGTCCTGAATGTTCATGAGCGAGAGCTTCCTGCCGAACCCGGCGAGGTGGGTGCGCTCATTGATTCGCTCGCTTCTCAGAATGATCGCCTTTGGCCGGGGGCTTTGTGGCCGGCGATGCGCTTCGATCGTCCGCTCGGTGTCGGCGCGGTGGGTGGTCATGGGCCAATTCGCTATGTGGTTGAAGCATACCGCCCGGGCCAGTGGGTGAAATTTCGCTTCACGGACCCGCACGGGTTCGATGGCCATCACTGGCTGGAAGTTGTGCCTGGGGCAGCGCACTGTAGTTTGCTGCGTCACACCATTCGCATGCGCGTATTCGGCCCGGCATTGCTGTCGTGGCCGTTGGCCATTCGTTATCTCCACGATGCTTTACTTGAAGATGCGTTGGCGCTGGCGCAAGCGTCGCTGGGTGCAACACCGCTTGTTCGTCCATGGTCGCCGTGGGTCAAGTTTTTGCGCTGGGCCATGTCGGGCGGTCGGGCGGGGGGCCAGCAGGCGCCCAATCCGGATGTCGCGTAAGGCTGCACAGGCCGGTGAATTCAAATCTGAGGGAGGGTCGATGGATATTGAGCAGTTCATGCGAGGCTACAAGGCGGCATGGGAGGCGCGTGATGAGTCGATGTTCGCGGGGCTCTTTGCAGCAGACGGCGAGTACCACAACACGCCGTTTGCTGTGCAGCGGGGGCACCAGCAGCTTGCCGACTACTGGTGTCGCGTCAAGCTTCAGGAGGAGGTGCTCGTCACGTATGAAGTTCTGGCGTCTTCTCCCGACAGCGGCCTTGCTCACTGGCACACCACTTATCAGGTGGCATCGGAGGAGCTTTTCCAGATTTGGGCCCGGTCCACGGGCACTAATCTGGTGGCACGCCAGCCGGGTGACCCGCTGCCGCGGATGGTGTTGGACGGAGTGCTCAAGGCCGAGTTCGCAGACGACCTTTGTACCCGGTGTCAAATATGGTGGCATAGTATGCCGCAGGCGTCATGAACTCCGGCGTGCTGGCGCTTCGCTCTTCCTTTGTGCATTTCCCCGGCCTGAGTTGTCAGCTTGTGTGAAAAGGTAGATCGCCATGTCGCAATTCGCAGTCAAATGGGTGTTCAGGTTGGACGAGGACTATGTCTACAACCTTCGCCATTATCTCCCCCCCGGCTGGAACGAGGGCTGTGTCTTCGTCGACCAGAAAGGTCGTAAGCGGCTGGAGATTCATCCCAACGGCGACGCCAGGGTTTTGGCAGGTTATTCCTGGGATGGCTGCACACCAAAATGCGCGATATTTGATATCGTGATCGGCACGCCTGACGGTATTCCCAATGAAAAGACCGGGAAGCCCAAGGCCTATTACGCGTCGCTTCTGCACGACGTTTTGTACCAGTTTCTGGATGTTGATTTGCCGCTTTCGCGGGCACAGATCGATCATGTGTTTCTTGATGTCCTGACGAGAGATTGTTTTGCGCCGCGATGGCTCTATTACGCGGCAGTGCGCTGTTTCGGCGGGCTGTTCCGCTGCTTTACCCACTGGAAGAGAAGTTATGCGGGAACGCGTGTTCCACTTTAGCGCCGGCAGCCGAGATGGCCTCTCTGGCATGTCAGCGAAGCGCTTGCGGGGGCTTGTTTTTGCGTCGTTGGTGTTGATCTGCATCCTCGTACTCTCCGGCATACGGCCTTTTGATCGCACGACCTGGCTGCTTGAGGTTTTTCCGGTACTTATCGCGCTGCCGGTTATGTGGGGCACTTATCGGCGCTTTCCGTTGACCACTTTGCTTTATGTTTGCATCTTCTGGCACGCCATTGTTTTGATGGCCGGCGGCGCTTATTCCTACGCGAGAGTTCCTTTGGGTTTTGAGCTTGCTGACCTTCTGGGGTTGAGCCGTAATCCGTACGACAAGATCGGGCATTTTTGTCAGGGCTTTGTGCCTGCGCTGGTCGCGCGCGAGATACTCATTCGAGGCCGGTACATTCGCGGGAAAAAGATGCTTGTTTTCGTTGTGCTGTGCATGGTGCTGGCGATCAGTGCAAGCTACGAACTCATTGAGTGGGCCGCAGCTGTGGCGCTGGGGCAGGGGGCCGACGAGTTTCTCGGTACACAGGGAGATGTGTGGGATACCCAATCCGACATATTTTTTGCTTTAATCGGCGCAGTCACTGCCTTGCTGCTGCTCTCCCGTGCTCACGACCGGCAGATTGCCCGGATCAGCGGGGAAGCGCAGAGCGGTGAGGTGTCGACAACGCGCTAAGGCGAGTCGTCCGCCTGCCGGAAACAGGTTGTCAGTGGATTTACGGCTTGCCGGCAGGTTGCTCTAGCAGGGCGGCTGTTTTTGGGTGGTTGTTTTTGATTGCATAGGCGAACGGCGTACTGCCTTCCCGGTCTTTTGCCTGCGTATTTGCGCCACGCTGAATGAGCACTGCCGCGATGGTGTTTTTGCCAATTGCCGCAGCCAGATGTAGTGGCGTCATGCCTGTTTCGCTGGCGGCTTTAATGTCGGCCTTGTGATCGAGCAGCAACTCAACTTCCTGCAAGTCGCCGGCCAGTACGGCTGCATGTAGCGGTGTCATGCCGACGCGGTCTTTGGCGTTTACATCTGCACCGCTGGTGATCAATAACGCGGTTGTTTTCGGGCGGCTGTTGAAGGCAGCCATGTGCAG
This sequence comes from Rhodocyclaceae bacterium, assembly GCA_044344385.1. Taxonomy (GTDB): domain Bacteria; phylum Pseudomonadota; class Gammaproteobacteria; order Burkholderiales; family Rhodocyclaceae; genus CAJBIL01. The sequence continues at coordinate 4,882 of JBIJCY010000107.1, forward strand.
GGGGGTTCGACCCAGGGCGTCGCTGGCGTTGATCCTTGCGCCGTCGGCAATGAGCGATTTGATCTCGGCCAGATCGCCACGCGTCGCCGCTTTGGCAAGGGGGGATTCTGCGGCAGGGGGTTCCGGAGGGGCCGTGGCTACTTTAACGGGTTCTGTGGGCTTGCCGCAGCCGGCAAGTGCCAGCGAAAGAGCAAAAACAGCAAGGGTTGCGACACGACGGGCGGTTGCGGTCGTGTGCAAGATACGGCTGCTGCAGCGAAGCAGTGTTTCGGTTTGGCTCAATTGGTACCTCTGTAGCGCATGTTGGGGGGTGTATCACTTCGGGCCATTTCTGGAATGGTAAACCAAATGGCAAGTGAGGATAAGTGTATAGCCCAAAGAGCGGTGGATATTCTGACACTGTGCCTCCGCGGACACGCCTTCGGGCAAGCCGGGGTTTGCGTATAATTTTCTCTCTCCGTTCTGTTCGGCGTAACATATTTCATCCCAGATGATTAAGCAGGTCGACATGAAAAACCGCTTTCCGCTGCATGTCCATATTTCGGTCTTGTTCCTGATCCTGATTGTGCTGGTCGGTGGCGTGATTGGCGGTCTCGGTTACCGGATCAGTCGCGATATTCTAGTGTCGACAGCCAGTGAGATGAGCGTTCGCATCGGGCGGGAGACTCTGCGTGAGTTTACTGGCATCATCGGTCCCGCCGAAGTGGCGACCAGACTGTTGAGCCTGGATGACATTACTCAGGCCAAATCGCTTGAGGCGCGGCTGGAGAATCTCGCCTTCATGCGTGAGGCGCTACACAGTTCCTCCGACCTCACCGCACTTTATGTCGGCTACGGAAACGGTGATTTTTTCTTTGTCCGCCACGTCTGGAACGACAGTGAGCGAAAAGTCTTCGACGCCCCGGCGTCTGCTGCCTATGTCGTGCAAAGCATTGACCATGCGGGCGATACTTTGCGTGGCCGGTACCTTTTTTTTGATTCGGCGCTCAAACTCGTGCGTACGGATGAACATCCTGAATACGCGGCCTCGTATGACCCGCGAAACCGTGACTGGTATAAAGCGGCCATGAATGCCAGTGGGCAGGTCAAGACCCCTCCCTATGTCTTTTTTACGACCAAGCGGGTCGGCACGACCATCGCCAACCGCGCCGCGAAGGGTGATGCTGTCGTCGGTGCAGACATACGCCTTGAGACCCTGGGGCAGTCGCTGGCGAAGCAGAAGGTGACGCCCGGGACGCAGCTTGTCATCGCCAATCAGCAAGGTCAGGTGCTGGCCTACGAAGATTATGCAAAAGTGGTGAAGTGGCCTGATGGGCCAGATGGCAAGCCGGTTCTGGCAACGCTCTCCGAATTGGGCGTCCCGGCACTGACGCAGGTTGCCCCTCTTGTAAAAAGCCTGGAGAGTGCTGCCACACAGGAGCTGACGCTGAAGGTCGCTGGTGATGAGTGGTACGTGTCGATCCGCGCCTTCCAGCTGGAGGGGGCTAAACCGCTGTTTCTGATTTCGGCGATCCCCGACCGGGAATTGATGGCTGACGCTCATCGCTTGCTGCGTCATTTGTTCGTGGCCATGGCGCTTGTTATCCTGCTGGCCGTTCCGCTTACATGGGCGCTGGCGCGTGCCGTATCGGGCCCCTTGCGCAAGCTGGCTGGCGAAGCTGACGCGATCCGTCATTTTGAGTTCTCGCAGCCGATCAAGGTTGAGTCACTTGTTCTCGAAGTCAATGAACTGGCCGTGACTCTGGCGAGCATGAAGCGCACGATTCGTCGTTTTATCGAAATCAGTTCGGCGGTCGCGGCGGAAAATGATTTTGATCGCTTGCTGCCGCGCCTGCTGACGGAAACGCTGTCGGCTGCCGAGGCAGACGCAGGGGTTCTCTACCTGAGCGATAAGGAAACCTTGCTGCCGGCAACCGGGCTCAGGGCGGATGGCGGCGCGCTGCCGGTTGGCACGGCGCTCGTCAATCTGGCGCTGGCCGGGCCGCTGCTGTCAGCCGCGCTGGCGTCGCGCACGGCTTGTTCAGCCCGATTGTCCCCGGCGGATATTGAGGCACTCAGTCTGGGTGCGGCCCTGAAAGAGACGGGTGCAAGCCATGCCATCGCAGTGCCCCTGCTGAATCGCCAGCAGAACCTGGTTGGCGCAATGCTGTTGCTGTTGCATGACGAGGCAGACGCTGCGCGCCTGAGTTTTATCGAGGCGCTTTCCGGATCGGCTGCCGTTTCTCTTGAAACCAAGGAATTGATCCGTGACCAGAAGCTGCTGTTCGAAGGCTTGATACAGTTGATTGCCGGCGCAATTGATGCGAAGAGTCCTTATACCGGCGGGCACTGCGCGCGCGTTCCGGAGCTGACGAAAATGCTGGCGCGCGCTGCATGCGATGAAACCAGTGGCCCGTACAAGGATTTTCAGCTAAACGAAGAGGGCTGGCAGGCGGTGCATGTGGCGGCGTGGCTACACGATTGCGGTAAAGTGACTACGCCGGAGTATGTGGTCGATAAGGCGACCAAGCTTGAAACCCTGTACGACCGTATCCATGAGGTGCGAATGCGTTTCGAGGTGCTCAAGCGCGACGCCGAAATCGATTGCCTGAAGTCTGTTGCGGCGGGTGAGCCAGCGGCCACGGTTGATGCCCTGCTTGCGGAAACACTGGCAAAACTGGATGAGGACTACGCCTTCATTGCGACCTGCAATGAGGGCGGAGAATTCATGGCGCCTGAGAAGGTGGAGCGGCTCAAGGCGATTTCCGCACGTGTATGGATGCGCACGCTTGATGACCGGATAGGCCTTTCGCATGAGGAAAAGGAGCGCAAAAATCGCTCACCGGCGCTCGATTTGCCAGTGGCTGAACAGCTTCTGGCCGATAAGCCGGAGCATCTCTTCGAGCGAAAATCCGAGGACAGGATGCCGGCTGATAACCCGTGGGGCTTTCGGATGCCCGTTCCAGAATTGCTCTACAACAAGGGCGAGTTGTACAACCTGAGTGTTGCGCGCGGTACCTTGTCGGAGGAAGAGCGTTACAAGATCAATGAGCACATTGTTCAGACATTCATCATGCTGTCGCGCCTGCCATTCCCCAAGCACCTGCGCAACGTTCCGGAAATCGCCGCCGGCCACCACGAAAAAATGGATGGCACAGGCTATCCGAGACGACTGCGCCGGGAGGAAATGAGCCCGCTTGCACGCATGATGGCGATTGCCGATATCTACGAAGCGCTGACTGCCATCGATCGCCCCTATAAAAAAGGCAAGACGATTTCCGAGGCGATAAAGATCATGTCTTCGATGAAAAAAGACCAGCACATCGACCCGGATCTGTTCGATTTGTTTCTGAGTTCAGGCGCTTATCGCCAATATGCCGAGCGCTTCTTGAGGCCGGAACAGATCGACGACGTCGATATTGCCGCTTTTACCGGTGCGTCGCCTGCCCGGTAATGCGCTTGCCCGTCAGCTCCGCGGATCGATTACGTCGGTCGGTGCCGCAGTGCGGGCGGATTCGATCAGGTGATTGAATTCGCCACGCTCATGAACGGCCATGAATGCGGCGATCACCGTCGGGTCGAACTGTGTGCCCGTGCCTTGCCTGAGTTCCTTGATGGCATCTTCAGTCGTCCACGAGTTCTTGTAGGAGCGCGGGCTGACCAGCGCATCGAATACATCGACGACCGAGACGATGCGGGTGAGCAGGGAGTATTCGCGAGATGGGCGGCCTTCCGGGTAGCCCTTGCCGTCCCAGCGTTCGTGATGGTGCATCGCGACCTCGCGGGCGATGCGCATGAAATTGCTGCGGCCAAGAATACTTTTGCCGATCCGCGTGTGTTTCTGGATTTCGATAAATTCTTCTGCCGTCAGCTTGCCGGGTTTTTGCAGCAGCGCGTCGGGTATGCCGATCTTGCCGACATCATGAAGGCGGCTGGCGCTTCCCCAGAGAATCGCTTCGTCTTCTGAAATGCCGAGTTCGCGTGCGACCGCTTTGGTGTAATGGTCGATCCGCTGGATGTGGTCGCCGGTGGTCTTGTCCTTGAACTCGGCGACTTCGGCAAGCATATCGATTGCCTGGTCAAATGATTCTTTGATGTCGGTGTGCAAGCGAATGTTTTCCAGTGCACTCGAGCATTGTTGCGCCAGGACCATGATCAGGTTGCGATCGGCGTTGGGGAGTTCGCGTGTGGGTTCGATGTAGATGAAGCCAACCGGCTGGCTTTCGACGATCAACGGGATGACGATGACGCGCTCCG
>JBIJCY010000003.1:0-28984 GCA_044344385.1 Rhodocyclaceae bacterium
GTGCCGACCAACGCGCAGGCAACGCCGACCGACAGCGAATGGCGCGCGCCGTCGGCCAGCGCGGTAACGGCGATGTGCAGGGTGCTGCGACCACCGGCGCGGAAGAAGAGAAAAACCGAGAGCGCGGCGATGATGGCAAAGAAAACGCCGACACCGAGCTGGAAGAATCCGGCGCTCGCGATACCGAGTACCACCCAGAAGCCAATACGCAAAGCGAGGCCGTTGAGCCCGGCCGCTGCCCCGACACCAAGCACCAGAATGGCCGTCAGGGCGAGGCCGATCAGCCCGGAGAAGAGTGGCGTGTAGCCGACCAGCAGCAGCCAGACCAGCGCGACGAGCGGCAGCGCAAGGTGCCAGTTGGCGCGGATGGCGGCGATCGGGCTCGGGCATTCCTCGTCGGGCAGGCCCATCAGATGCAGGCGCCCGGCCTCCAGATGCACCATCCAGAAACAGGAGAAAAAGTAGAGCGAGGCCGGTACGGCGGCTGCCTTGCATATCTCGATGTAGGGGACGTTCAGCGTTTCGGCCATGATGAAGGCGACGGCGCCCATCACCGGCGGCATGATCTGCCCGCCCATCGACGAGCAGGCTTCGACGCCGCCGGCAAAAGCGGGTTGGTAGCCGAAACGCTTCATCAGCGGCACGGTGAACGGCGCGCTGGAAACTACATTAGCGACGCCCGAGCCGTTGATTGTTCCCATCAGCGCCGACGAAGCGACGCAGACCTTGGCCGGGCCACCTTGCGAGCGGCCGAACAGGCCGAGTGCGATGTCGTTGAATAGTTGAATCATCCCGGCTTGTTCGAGAAAAGAGCCGAAGAGGATAAAGAGGAAAATATAGGTTGAGCTGACGTAGGTCGGGATGCCGTAAATGCCTTCGGTGCCAAAGCTGATCTGGCTGATGACCTGCTCAAAGTCATAGCCTCGATGCGCGAGATCGCCCGGCAGGTATTGTCCGAAGATGCCGTAGGCGAGAAACAGGGCGCAGATGGTTGGCAGCGCGATGCCCATGATGCGGCGCGCGGCTTCAAAGAGCAGGATGATGGTGACGATGCCAACCGTCAGATCGAGCCGCGTCGGGTCGCCGGCGCGCTGGATCAGGTCGCCTTCAAACAACCAGTGATAGCCGGAGAGCACAAAGCCGGCGATGCCGAGTGCCCACGAGAGCTTTGGCCATGGCGCGTTACGTGGCGAAAAACCGGGCAGCAACACGAAGGTCATGAGTAGCAGAAAGCCGACGTGCACGGCGCGGACAATGCCGCTCGACAGCGGATTGAAAGCCGCCGTGTAAATCTGGAATGACGAAAAGGCCAGCGCGATGAGGAAGATCGCCCGCCCGCGCCGGCCGAATTTCGAGGTGTCCCAGCCAAATTCCGGCAGATGGCCTGGCAGATCGGCGAGCGGAGCGTCCTGTGTTGCCGGCGTCACGGCGGCAGTCATTTACTTGATCAGACCGGCTTCACGGTAATAACGCTCGGCGCCGGGGTGCAGCGGCACCGGTGCGCCGAGCGCCGCTGTCTCCTTGCGGATGGCCTTGGCCGCGGCGTGCGATGCGGTGAGCGTGTCGAGGTTGTCGAACATCGCCTTGGTCAGCGTGTAAATGGTGTCGGCGGAGACGCCTTCGTGAGTGATCAGAAAATTCTGCACGGCGACGGTTTTGACTTCGCCGCTTTGCCCGTTGTAGGTGTTTGCCGGTACGACCGCCACCTGATAGGCGGCTTCGCCGGTCTTGGCAACGACCTCGGGCGGGATCGGTACGATGACGATGCTGATCGAGGCGGCAAGGTCGCGTACGGCGGCGACACCGAGGCCCGCCGAAATCAGCGTGGCGTCAAGCTGGCGGTTTTTGATCAATTCGACCGATTCGCCAAAGGGCAGGTATTCGACCTTGGCGAAGTCCTTGTAGCTCATGCCGGCGGCCTTGAAGAGGTCTCTGGCGTTGAGTTCGGTGCCGCTCTTCGGCGCGCCGACGGCGATCCGCTTGCCCTTGAGATCGGCCAGCGTCTTGATGCCCGATTCGGCGCTGGCGACGATCTGAATGTAGTTCGGATAAACCGCGGCAACGGTGCGCAGCCGGGTCAGCGGTGCCTTGAAGCCGGCTTCCTCGTTGCCCTTCCATGCTTCGTTGACCGCGTCGCCGAGGCTGAAGGCGATCTCGCCACGCCCCGCTTGCAGCAGGTTGAGGTTTTCCGCCGAGGCCTTGGTCACCTGCACCGAAACCTTCACGTTGGGCAGTGCCTTGCCGTAGATCTGCGACAGCGCGACACCGAGCGGGTAATAGACACCGCTGGTGCCGCCGGTGAGTACGTTGAGGAATTCGGCAGCGTGCACCGGGATCGAGAAGCAGACGGTGGCTACGGTAGCCAGCAAGGTGCGGCGCAGTGAAGCGTTCATCGTTGGATCTCCTCGATTGTGGTTTGTGGTTATGAACTTACCGGGTGATTCTATGCCGTTAGATGATGCCTGTCGCGCGCAAGATGGCAATCTCGGCGTCGCTGCGCCCCAATGTTCGCAACACGGCGTCGGTATGCTGGCCGAGCGTCGGCGGCGCGCTGTGATATTCGATGGGCGTTGCTGACAGGCGGATGGGGTTGGCGACCTGCGGCGTGCTGCCGCCAAGCGCGTGTGCCATGTCGATGCGCATGCCACGTGCGTGTACCTGCGGGTCGGCGAAGACAGCAGCGAGGTCGTTGATCGGCCCGCAGGGCACGGCCGCGTTTTCCAGCGCGGCAATCCAGTCAGCCGTTGTGCGCATTACGGTGCTCTGGCGGAGCAGTGGGATCAGCGTCGTGCGATGCTTAACGCGCGCCGCGTTGCTGGCAAAGCGCTCATCACGGGCCCATTCCGGGTGGCCGGCGATCTCGCAGAAGCGGGCGAACTGGCCGTCGTTGCCAATCGCCAGAATCATGTCGCCGTCGGCGGTCGGGAAGTCCTGATACGGCACGATGTTTGGATGCGCATTGCCCATGCGGCGCGGTGCGGTGCCGGAAACGAGGTAGTTCATCGCCTGATTGGCCAGGCAGGCGATCTGTACGTCGAGCAGCGCGAGGTCGATGTGCTGACCGTCGCCTTGACGAAAACCGTCGCGGTCGCGGTGCGTCAGCGCGGCGAGAATGGCGTTGCTGGCGTACAGCCCGGTCAGGATGTCAGTCAGCGCCACGCCGACCTTCTGCGGCCCGGCGCCTGCTTCGCCGTCCGGCGTGCCGGTCAGGCTCATCAGGCCGCCCATGCCCTGAATCAGGAAGTCGTAGCCGGCGCGCGCGGCGTAGGGGCCGTCCTGGCCGAAGCCGGTGATCGAGCAATAAACGAGTTTCGGGTTGATTGCTTTCAGGCTGGCGTAATCCAGTCCGTAAGCTTTGAGGCCGCCGACCTTGAAATTTTCCAGCAACACATCGGCGTCGGCGATCAACTCGCGCACGATGGCTTGTCCTTCAGTCCGCGTGATGTCAAGCGTGAGCGATTGCTTGTTGCGGTTGGTGCACAAGTAGTACGCGGCTTCGCGGGTCGGTTCGCCGTTGCCGTCCGCCAGCCAGGGCGGGCCCCAACTGCGTGTGTCATCCCCGTAACCGGGCTTTTCGATCTTGATCACTTCGGCGCCGAGATCGGCCAGCAGTTGGCTGGCCCACGGACCGGCAAGAACGCGTGACAGGTCAATAACGCGCAGGTGGGAAAGAGTGCCGCTCATGCTTGACGGCGCAGCATGACTACGGCGATACCCATCCATTCCTTGAGCGCCAGCGCACTGCTATGCAGGCTGCCTGCCCCGGGAAAAAAGGAAATCGTTACGGCTTCGGCGCGTGAGCTGATCAAGGTTGGGGCGGGGATGACTTTGAGTCCCGTTGCTTCAAATTCGAGCACTGACCGGCGCATGTGAAAACCCTCGGTAACGAGCAGCATGCTACTTACGCCGTCGGCCCGAAGTAGCGCAGCCGAACCGATTGCCCCGTCGTGCGTATCGAATGAGGTGGTTTCCAGCCAGCGCGCCTTGATTCCGTAATCACTGAGCAGTGTCCGTGCGATTACGTCCGCTTCTGCGCTGCCGCCGTCCGGTGCTCCGCCGGAAATCAACAGCGGGAGTTTTGTCCTGCGCGCCAATTCGACGCCGTAGCGGAGCCGCATCAGGGAGCTTGAACCGATCACATCTGCCCTTTCGTACTCCTCTGCTTCCCGTTGTATACCTCCGCCAAGCACGACGATGGCTTGCGCGCCGTGTGCTGCCTCCAGGCTAACCGGTGGGTAAATGCGCAAGGTCTGCATCAATAGGTCAGCGACGCTTGGTGTAGATAGTGCAAACAGCGTCACAAGACCAGCCCAGGCCAGGCTCAAGCCAAGAGCGCGCCGGCGACGCAGCACAAGCAGGCCGCAAGCGACCAGCAACAGCGGGCCGATCGGTGGGAGCAAGAGTGCGCTGACCAGCTTCTTGATGAGGAACATGGGTGATCCCGAGGTGTGGTCCGCTATTATGCGACGGCTCGGCTGGCCCGGGAAGCTGGAGAGAGGAAGTGAAAGCGGTGATGAAATAGAAAACGGCCCCCGTTGCTGGGAGCCGCTTGTACTCTGGTGGGGCGTGAGTGATTCGAACACTCGACCTACGGATTAAGAGTCCGCTGCTCTACCAACTGAGCTAACGCCCCAGAATTTGAACAATGAATTTGGGGGTTGGTGGGTCGGGCGAGATTCGAACTCGCGACCAACGGATTAAAAGTCCGCTGCTCTACCGACTGAGCTACCGACCCAAAAAACAAGAAGGGCGAATTATAGAGAGCGGCCAGAGTACTGTCAACGCGAGCCCCGATCAGGTTTGAGCAGGTTTGAGCAGGTAAAAGTGCGGCAAAATTGCAGTGATCATGGCGATGTGTTAAAACAATCCTTCGTCCCAAACAGATTTTTGCATAGACATGGTTTTTTCTTTTTTCAAAAAAACACCAGAAAAAATGGTCGCTAAGCCGGCGGCTGCCCCTCGCCCCAGGGAAGCAGAAGTCGCTCCGGCTGTTCAGCCGGAGGAAGCTCGGTCTTCAAACGCGGCCCCGGTTGCCGAGGCGAGGCCCGTGGCTGTAGATCCAGCGAAGGCCATAGAAGCTGCTGCTGCTTCCCTTGATTTTAGCGATTTTCAGTTCAGCGAGAGTCCGCAGGATTTCCAGATCGAAATCGATGTCGACCCGATTGATTCGGATGCTGAACAGGCCGCCGTCCTCTATGCCAACGGGCAGGATGACGCAGTTCGCTCGTTGCTGGAAAATGCGGTGCGTGTCCATCATTTTGGCCCGGGCGAGCGGTTGTGGTTGATGCTTTTCGATCTTTACCGTCTGACCTCGCAGAAAACAGCTTTCGAAGCCCTTGAGATTGATTATGCGCAGGCTTTCGAAAAATCGCCGCCGGCCTGGCGTGATTCGTCGAAAGCTCCGGCCGCTGTCGCGGCGGTCGCCGGTAGCGCGTTGTTCAAGGGCGAGCTGCTGGGTGACAACGATGCCGGTTTTGATGCTGCGCGGTTGGCAATGGAGAAAAACCCGAAACTCCGCCTCGATTTTTCCAAAATAGCGAGTCTTGATGCTGGCGGCTGCGGCCGTCTGCTCGCGCTGTTGCAACAGGCGCGTAAAAGCAAGCGTGAAATTGAACTGCTTGGCCGCGACAACCTTGGTGCGCTGGTTGAAGAACGCGTTGAAATAGGCCGTGCAGAGGACGCAGAGTGTTGGTTGCTGTTGCTCGAGTTGCTGCAACTACAGGGGCAGCAAGAGGCTTTTGACGATGCGGCGATCAATTATGCCGTGACGTTTGAGGTGTCGCCTCCTTCATGGGAGCCCAAGCGAGTGGCTGCGGCCGAGCCGGGCCCAAGGATGGCATCTGCTGTTGCAGATGAGGGGGCGATGAGTGAAGCTTATCTGGCGCGCGGTGACATCAAGGCCTCCCGGTTTAACGACCTGCCGGCATTTGCCGAGGTTCATGACCCGGTGATCATCGATTGTTCGGCGGTTACCCGTGTCGACTTCATTAGCGCCGGCGCGCTGCTTAACGTGTTGAACACGATTAGGCGTTCCGGTAAACAGATCGTTTTCCGTCATCCCAATCACCTCGTTGCCGAGTTGTTCGGCGTTGTCGGCCTGCGCGCTGTCGCCGAAATCATTTTCGCAAAATATTAGGAATACGGATGGAGCAATACCATGGCACGACGATCCTGTCGGTGCGTCGCGGCAACCTGGTTGCCATGGGCGGTGACGGGCAGGTGACGCTCGGTAATATCGTGATCAAAGCCAGCGCGCGCAAGGTGCGGCGCATTCACCAGGGGCGGATCCTCGCCGGATTTGCTGGCGGAACGGCCGATGCCTTTACACTCTTTGAACGTTTTGAAGCAAAACTCGACAAGCATCAGGGTAATCTCTTGCGTTCGGCCGTTGAACTGGCGAAAGATTGGCGTAGTGACCGTGCCTTGCGCCGGCTTGAGGCAATGCTGGCCGTCGCTGACCGGGAGAATTCGCTGATCATTACCGGCAACGGGGACGTTTTAGAGCCGGAGTACGGGATCGTCGCCATCGGCTCTGGGGGCGCCTTCGCACAGTCAGCCGCGCGCGCCTTGATCGAGAATACCGATTTGCCGCCAGATGAGGTGATTCGTAAATCGTTGGAGATCGCCGGCGACCTGTGTATCTACACGAATCACAATTTTACGATCGAGACGCTCGAATAATTGCCTGATTCCGGCGCCGGTCAAATTCCCAGTATCAAGCGGATGCCTTGGTAGCGCGCCTCGATTTCCCCGAAACGCCCGGCAAAGGCCGGCCATGTCAAACCCAGGCTGGCACAGGCGCGCTCCGACAAGTCGGGAACCCGATTGCCTGGCGGGTCGCCGAGTTCAAGCGCGTGGCTGAGGACGTTGGCCGCATGAATGAGTTCGCCAAGATCGCTGCTGTAACTGTCGGGGTCGTGATGTACGGCGATGGCTTCGGAGATTTCATAGGGCAAGTTCCACATCGTGGCCAGTTGGCCGCCGGCTGCGGCATGGTCGTAACCAAAAACGGCAAGTTCTGCCGCCACAATCGGCATGTCTTCGTTTTGGTGCAATTGCAGCACCCTCGCGTACGCAGTGGGCGCGACGGTCAGCATTAGCAATTTCCCGATGTCATGCAGCAAGCCTCCGGTAAAAGCCATTTCCGGATTGAAATCGAGGCGTTCGGCGAGTGCGCGCGCGCAGGTCGCGACACCAAGCGTGTGGCGCCACAGTCCGCGCGAGTCATATTCGTCCGTCTGGCCGCTGTAGCGTTCAATCAGCGAGGTTGCGAGAATGATGTTGATAACGCGGTTTTCGCCCAGCACCATGAATGCCTGTCTTGCCGAATCGACTTGCGCGGCAAGGCCAAAAACACTGGCGTTCGCCCCGGCCAGCAAACGGCTGACAATTGTGGGATCGGTGTTGATGTGATGAACCAGCGTGTCTACATCGGCGTTATCGTCCTTCAGTGAGGCCATTACATGATGGACGATTTCCGGAAGCGAGGGCAGGGCATCGGAATGGCTGAGGAGTTCTTCGAGGCTCGGCGCGCTCATTGTGCGCATTCTTCGCGATGTTTGAGAATGGCCGCTTGCAGATCGTCACGTGCGGTACTTCCCGGGCCGCGAAAAATTTGCTGCACCCGCGACTCGGCGGCAAGTACTTCTTCGGTGATAGTTTCAGCGTCGCGCGTGTCGACCACGTGCGCCGCAACGGATTCGATCCCGCGTTTGTTCAGACGATCCAGCATGACAGCATCAAGCACGGTGCCGGCTGCGAACAGGACGCGACCCTGACGGTCAGACAGAGCCGAAGCCAGCGTCATTCCCGGCACCACGCACAAAATGGGCAGGTGAATCGTTCGTGATTTCATGGTGTGTCTCCAGTCGCCAGTCTGCCACAATCGCATGTGATCTGAGAACATGATAGATTCCTTTCCCTTCTCGTTGTACATAGCAGGCTCACCATGACGCAAATGACTCCACAGGAAATTGTTCACGAACTCGATAAACACATTGTCGGCCAGGGAAAAGCCAAGAAGGCCGTTGCCATTGCCCTGCGTAATCGCTGGCGGCGGGCGCAGGTGGCCGATCCGCTACGCCAGGAAATTACGCCGAAGAACATTCTGATGATCGGGCCGACCGGCGTTGGCAAGACCGAGATCGCGCGCCGGTTGGCGCGGCTGGCCAATGCGCCCTTCATAAAAATTGAGGCGACCAAGTTCACCGAGGTGGGCTACGTCGGTCGTGACGTTGAGACGATCATCCGCGACCTTGTCGAAATTGCCATTAAAACTGGCCGTGAGCAGGCCATGAAAGGCGTGCGCGCACGGGCCGATGATGCGGCCGAAGACCGCATCCTTGATGCGCTATTGCCGCCGGCGCGCGGCAATTTTTTCAACGACGCGCAAGCGACGGATGAGAGTACGACGCGGCAGAAATTTCGCAAGAAGCTGCGCGAAGGCGAGCTGGACGACAAGGAAATCGAGATTGAACTAGCTGCACCGACAATGCAGGCTGAGATTTTCGCGCCACCCGGTATGGAGGATATGACCTCGCAGATTCAGAGCATGTTCCAGAACATGGGGAGTGGCCGCAAAAAATCGCGCAAACTGAAAATTTCCGAGGCACGCAAGCTGCTGATCGAAGAAGAGGCCGCAAAGCTGGTTAACGACGATGAAGTGAAGCTGGAGGCAGTGCGAAATGTCGAGCAGAACGGCATCGTTTTTCTTGACGAAATCGACAAGATTACCTCGCGTAGCGATGCACATGGCGCCGATGTCTCGCGTCAGGGTGTGCAGCGTGATCTGTTGCCGCTGGTTGAAGGCACTACGGTGTCGACCAAGTACGGCATGATTCGTACCGATCATGTGCTGTTCATTGCCAGTGGTGCTTTCCACCTCGCCAAACCCTCCGACCTGATTCCCGAATTGCAGGGACGCTTCCCGATTCGTGTCGAGCTGGATTCATTATCTGTGGCCGACTTTGAATGCATCCTGACGCAAACAGATGCCTGTCTGACGATGCAATATCAGGCGCTACTGGCAACGGAAGGGGTGACGCTTGAGTTTGTCGCCGACGGCATCCGGCGACTGGCGGAAATTGCCTGGTCAGTGAATGAGCGAACCGAAAACATTGGCGCCCGCCGCCTGTATACCGTGATGGAACGCTTGCTTGAAGAGGTTTCTTTCTCCGCCGGCAAGGCCGGGCCGGAGACGATTGTCGTCAACGCAGCGTATGTCGATGGCCGGCTTGCCGAGTTGGCGCAGAACGAGGATTTGTCGCGTTATGTGCTGTAGGTCGTTGTCGGCGGTACTCAAGGAGCGGGACGGACAGTGACGCAGTTTTTCCCCCGTCGCTTGGCCTGATAAACACCATCGTCGGCGCGGCGGACGAGGCGCTGAATGTTTTCTGGCGAAACATATTGTGTAACGCCAATGCTCACGGTGCCGTGAATGGTGGCGCCGGAAGAGAGTTTCAAAGGCGTCGTTGCGAAGGCTTCACGCAAGCGCTCAGCGAGCAATTCGGCCGCTTGAATGCCGGTCTCCGGAAGAATTGCGGTGAATTCCTCGCCGCCGTAGCGATAGGCGCTGTCTGCGCTGCGCAGGCAGCTTTTGATCACCTGAGCCAGTGCCTGCAAGACGCGATCACCTTCAACGTGGCCGTAGGTGTCATTGAGTTGCTTGAAGTTGTCAGCGTCAAGCAGCAGCAGAGAGAGCGGGCGTTGGTACCGATTGGCGCGTTCGATTTCGTGTCCGAGTTGTTCGTAAAAATGACGTGAGTTGTAGAGCGTGGTCAGGCCGTCGGTAATGCTCAGTGTGCGATAGCGCTGTTCGCTTTCTTTTAGCGCCTGCTCGGCGCGCTTCTGTTCGGTGATGTCCTGCAAGGTTTCGATTGCGCCGATGAACTTTCCTGCCGCGTCGCGTAATGGTGCTGCCGTGAAGAACAGCCAGCGGCCACTTTCACCGAAGTGCGGGAAAAAATCCTCCACTTCAAAAGCGCCACGAACCAGCGTGGAAGGTCGGAATTTTCCGTGATAAAAACGATCGACATCCTGCTCCAGCGCACCGCTGAGAATCAGGTCAGCCATCACGGGCCGTTCGGATTTGTAGAAAGCCCGCCATTGTTCGCGCGTGCCGATCATGTCGCGTGCCGCAACGCCAGTGAGCATTTCGCAAGCGCGGTTCCAGTGCGTGATGCGGTGCTCGTCGTCGATGACGAAACTTGGCACCGAACTTCCATCGACAATCTGCGCAAGGAAGCTGCGATTTTCCTGTAAAGAAGCCTCAGCCCGGCGGCGCGTCGTGACGTCCTGCAGCGTTTCGATGACGCCGACAATCTGGCCGGCACTGTCTTTCAAAGGAGCGGCAGTGAAAAACAGCCAGCGTCCGTTCTCGCCGATTTCCGGGAAAAAATCCTCGGCCTCGAAAGCGCCGTCGATGAGTGCTGATTTCCGGAATTTGTGTTGATAGTAGCGTTCGATATCGCGGCCCTGCGACCCGTCGAGAATCAGGTCGGCAAGCGTTGGGCGTTGGCTGGGGTAGAAGGCACGCCACTGGTTGTTGCTGCCGAGCATCTCATTTGCCGGGATGCCGGAAATCGCTTCAAGCGCCTTGTTCCAATGGACGATCGAATGTTGATCGTCAAGCACGAAAATCGGAATCGGACAGCGTTCAACACACTCGGTCAGCATGATGCCGGTCGAATTTCCCGGTTTGCTGGCGTGTTTGAGAATGTCATTCATCGGATCATCTCTTGAATGATCAGTCGATGCGACGCAGGCGAATGGCCACCGATATTTGCGCCCCCAGCCAGCCAAGCAGCGCCCCGGCGAGCGCGAGCAATGCCGTATTGCCGGGCGACAGTCCGTGCAGTGCAAAGTTGCCGCCGTAGAGTGCCGCAAGTTCGGCGACCGGTGCCGCCAGCAGATGGACGCCGGCAGCGACGATCAGTGCCGCGAGCAGCCCGCCCAGCGCTCCCTGCAGTGCCCCGAAATAGTGAAAGGGACGGCGAATGAAAGCGTCGGTAGCGCCGATCAGTTTGGCAACTTCGATTTCAGCGCCCTGCGCCAGAATCTGCAGGCGAATGGTGTTGAAGGTGACGGCAACGAGTGCGCCAGCAAAAAGGCCCGCAAGCAGCGTGACGACCAGTTTTCCGATGCGCAGAAAGGCGTCAAAGCGCTTGACCCAGCCTGAATCGAGTTGCACGTGCGCTACCTTTGGCCAGCCGGAAAAAGACTTCGCCAGTTGCTCCAGCGCTGCCGGTTGGACGTCGATTGGCTCGACGACGAAAGCATCGGGCAAAGGGTTTTTGGGCAGGCTGGCGACGATTTCGGCCATCCCCTCTGTCGATTGCAGGCGCTTCAGCGCTTCGTCCTTGGCGATAAAACGCCAGGCACCGGGTTTGCCGTTACGCAAACGTGATTCAATCTCGCCGATGTCGCGCTTGCCGGCATCGAGCGCCATGAAAATGCTGATCTGCTGCACGCTTGATGCGCTATGCGTTACTGCTCGGAGATTGTCGAGAACGATCCAGCCGGCCGTCGGTAGTGTTAATGCGATACCGATGACCAGGAGCGACAGGATGGTATTGAGCGGTGATGCGGCGAGGCGTCGCAAGGCGTCGCGCAGGGCAGCAAGATGCTGTGCAAACCAGTTTGTCATGCCATCACCCTATCGATCGCCGCGTCGCTCGGCGTGCCTTGTATCTGGCCTTTTTCGAGGCGCAGGATGCGTGGCGAGAGGCGCGACATCCACTGCGGGTCGTGCGTGGCGATCACGGTGGTGACGCCTACCTGGTGGAAGGCGCGGAATATTTCAAGAATGTCCGATGCCGACTCGGCGTCAAGGTTGGCGGTAGGTTCGTCGGCGAGGAGAATGGCCGGGCGATTGACCACCGCGCGGGCGATCGCAAGGCGCTGTTGTTCGCCGCCGGAGAGTGCGATGGGCAGCGCCTTTTCGCGGTCGCGCAGGCCGACCTTGTCGATCGCAGCGCGCGCCCGCCGAACGGCTTCTTTAGCCGGCAGGCCGACAATAGCCAGCGGCAGCATGACGTTGTCGAGCACACTGCGGTCAAACAGCAGTTTCTGATCCTGAAAAATCAGGCCAAAGTTGCGGCGCAGATACGGAATGGCACTTTTACGCAAGGCGGCGAGGTTCTGACCATTAACCACGATGCTGCCCGAAGTCGGCCGTTCAATGGCGGCCAGCAACTTGAACAGCGTAGATTTGCCGGCACCCGAGTGGCCGGTGATGAACACCATTTCGCCGGCATTGATCTCGAAGCTGACGTCTTTCAGCGCTTCGAGGCCTTCGGGGTAGCGCTTGGTGACGCCGCTGGCGCTGATCATTCGTAGCTCACTCAAAAAGCGCGTCCACAAAATCGCGGGCGTTAAAGGGTCGCAGGTCGTCGATGCCTTCACCGACGCCGATGAAGCGAATCGGTTTCGGGCATTGGCGGGCAATCGCCGCGACGATGCCGCCCTTGGCCGTACCATCCAGTTTGGTCAGGACGAGGCCGGTGATGTTGATTGCCTTGTCGAATGCCTTGACCTGCTGCAAGGCGTTCTGGCCAATGTTGGCGTCAAGGACGAGCAAGGTCTCGTGCGGGCCTGAAGGGTCGGCTTTCTGGATGACGCGCCGCACCTTGGCGATTTCTTCCATCAGGTGTAGCTGCGTTGGCAGCCGCCCGGCGGTATCGGCAAGAACAATATCGATGCCGCGCGCTTTGGCAGCGGCGATGGCGTCGAAGATGACGGCTGCCGGATCGCCGGATTCCTGGGCGATGACCGCAATGTTGTTACGCTCGCCCCAGACCTGAAGCTGCTCACGTGCGGCTGCGCGGAAAGTGTCGCCAGCGGCGAGCAGAACGGACTTGCCGTGCGCCTGAAAGTACTTGGCCAGTTTACCGATCGAGGTCGTCTTGCCGGCGCCATTGACGCCGGCAATCATGATGATGAATGGCTGGTGCGTCGAGACGTCGAGGCGTTGTTCAAGGGGGTGCAGCAGATCGTGCAAGGCGTCGGCGAGCGCTTGCTGAATGCTCGCGGGCGTATCGAGCTTGTCGCGTTTGGCGCGGGTTTTCAGTTCGTGCAGCAGGTGCTGGGTTGCTTCCATGCCGACATCGCTGGTCAGGAGCAAGGTTTCAAGTTCGTCGAGCAGTTCGTCGTCGACCTTGCCGCGCGAAAAAATCGACTTGAGCTTGCCGCCAAACTGCGCGCGTGTGCGGGCAAGGCCGGACTTCAGCCGCTCGCGCCAAGAGAGGGCGGGCGCCGGACTGTCCGAGGCGATATCGTTAGGCGTGGCGGGAGCGGGGTGTTCGCCGGGCGATTTCTTGAGGAAACCAAACATGGTGCTTCCGAGTCTCATTGGTTTTTTACGGCTTGCGACGATGGTAAGATGCCGTCGCAAAGGCTTATTTATGTTGCTGCAGATGCGCTGCCTTGCTGCTTATTCACTGACTTACTGACAAATTCTAACAGAAGCGATTCCTGCCCATGCGTTACACAAGACTGACTTTGCTTTTGCTCGCGCTGACCGCACCGCTGGCGGTGCTGGCCAATCCCTTCGAGCATCAATTGGCCAACGGTCTCCGCCTGATCGTCAAGGAAGACCATCGGGCGCCCACTGCCGCACATATGGTTTGGTACCGTGCGGGCAGTATCGACGAGACCAACGGCACGACCGGCGTTGCGCATGTGCTCGAACACATGATGTTCAAGGGCACGCCAAGCGCCGGGCCGGGCGAGTTCAATCGGCGTGTAGCCGCCGCCGGTGGGCGCGATAACGCTTTCACCAGCCGGGACTACACCGCCTATTTCCAACAGATACCGAAGCAGAAGCTCGAAGAGATGATGCAGCTGGAAGCGGATCGCATGCGCCATCTGACGCTTGATCCGAAGGAGTTCGCGCAGGAGATCAAGGTGGTCATGGAGGAGCGCCGGTTGCGTACCGACGACCAGCCGCAGGCCATGCTTTTCGAGCAAATGAGTGGCGTTGCCTTTCAGTCACACCCGTATCGCGTGCCGATCATCGGCTGGATGAATGACCTTGAAAACATGACGGCGCAGGATGCGAGAGACTGGTATGAGCGCTGGTACGTGCCGAACAACGCCTATGTGGTGATTGTTGGCGACGTCGATCATGTCCAGGTCTTCAAACTCGCCGAAAAAACCTACGGGCAGCTCAAGTCGCGCCCGCTGCCTCTCCGCAAACCGCAGGACGAACCAACGCAAACGGGCATCCGTCGCCTGACCGTGAAGGCGCCGGCCGATTTGCCGGTGGTGTTGATGACTTACAAGGTGCCGGTGATTCGTGATGTTGAAAAGGATATTGATCCGTACGCGCTTGAAATGCTGTCGGCGATTCTCGATGGTCATGAGGCAGCGCGCTTTTCCCGGCACCTGATCCGTGAGCAGCGTCTCGCTGTTGTCGCGGGTACGGGCTATGACGCCACTTCGCGTGGTCCGGGCATGTTTTTTTTGCAGGGCTCGCCGAGTGAAGGAAAAACGTCGGCCGAACTGGAGGCAGGGTTTCGCGCCGAACTGGGACGCATCCAGAAAGACGGTGTAGCCGATGACGAGCTGGCGCGTGCCAAGGCGCAGCTGGTGGCCAGCCAGATCTACAAGCTTGATTCGATGTTTGGGCAGGCCATGGAAATTGGCCAGATGGAATCCGCCGGGATTTCCCACAAGCTGAACAAGCGCATGATCGAGAAGCTGCAGGCAGTCACTGCTGAGCAGGTTCGCGCCGTCGCACAAAAATACTTTCGTGATGACGCGCTGACCGTTGCCGACCTCGACCCGCAACCCATGCCGCAGGCATCGCGTTCGCGCGCTGCCGCGTCTCGTCATTGAAAGGTTTTTCGATGAAATTGTTGAAGCTGTTCGCCGTTCTGGGTCTGGGCTTTATCGTTCAGACAGTCCAAGCCGGTCCAAAGATCGAGCACTGGGTAGCGACGTCAGGCGCCAAGGTGTTTTTTGTGGAAAATCACGCCTTGCCGATTCTTGATGTGCAGGTCGATTTTGCTGCCGGTACTGCTTACGATCCGGTGGGCAAAACAGGCCTTGCTTCAATGACGCGCGGCTTGCTGGAACTCGGCGCAAAAGACATGGACGAAACGCAGATCGCCAGCCGAATGGCCGATCTGGGCGCCAAGCTGTCAGGCGGTGCCGATATGGATCGTGCTTCGATTGTTTTACGCACACTTTCTGCGGCTGATAAACGGGGGCCGGCGCTCGATATTCTGCGTGCCGTTCTCGTTAGCCCGCAGTTTCCGGAGGAGGCCTTTGAGCGTGAAAAGGCGCGCACGGTCGCGGCGCTCAAGGAGGCTTTGACACGCCCGGAAGCGATTGCCAGCAAGGCTTTCTGGTCAGCCATGTACCCGGGTCATGCTTACGGCCAGCAATCGACGCCCGAGTCGGTGGGGGATATCGAGGGTGATGACCCCCCCGCTTTTTACCGTACGCACTACACTGCTGCGCGGGCGACGCTGGCGATCGTCGGTGATCTTTCGCGTGCTGACGCCGAGTTGCTGGCCGAGCAATTGACGGTTGATCTGCCTGCCGGGCCTGGCGCTGCGCCTCTTGGCGAAGTATTGCTGCCGGTCGCGGTAGAGCAGCGCATTGCCCACCCGGCAGCGCAGGCGCATGTGTTGATCGGCTTGCCGGCGCTCAAACGCGGAGATCCGGATATTTTTCCTTTGCTGGTTGGTAATTATTCGCTCGGCGGTGGCGGTTTTGTTTCGCGCTTGATGAAGGAAGTGCGCGATAAGCGAGGTTTTGCTTACAGTGTTTATAGCTATTTCCATCCGATGGCGCTGCCCGGGCCTTTCCAGATCGGTTTGCAGACCAAGAAGTCGCAGGCCAACGATGCGCTGAAATTAACCCGCGAAATTCTTGCAACTTTCCTTGCCGAAGGGCCCCGCGAGGATGAGTTGAAAGCAGCCAAGCAGAATCTGGTGGGAAGCTTCCCCTTGCGTCTTGACAGCAATCGCAAGATTCTTGAAAACGTTGCGGTCATCGGTTTTTACGGAATGCCGCTCGATTACCTTGATCGCTATGCCGAGAATATCGAAAAGGTCACGGTGGCCGACATCCGGGCGGCGTTCGCGCGCCACGTCAAACCGGGGCATCTGGTGACGGTGGTGGTTGCTGGAGAGTAAGTCTGAACTCAGTGCGCATTATTGGCGGGGAGTGGCGTCGACGTGTCCTGCGCTTCCCCGAGTCGGAGGGTTTGCGGCCAACGCCTGATCGTGTGCGCGAGACGCTGTTCAACTGGCTCGGGCAGGATCTGGAGGGTCTGCTTTGCCTCGATCTCTTTGCCGGCAGCGGTGCGCTCGGCTTTGAAGCGGCGTCGCGCGGTGCTGTGAAAGTGATGATGGTCGAGTTTGCGCCCAGGGTCCTGGCAGCGCTTGAGTCAAACGCCAAAATTCTCGGGGCAGGCACGAGGCTGGAGATTGTGCGCGCGGATGCGGTAAAATTCGCCACTTCGACGGGTTTGCGTTTCGATGTGTTGTTTCTTGATCCGCCTTATCATCAGGGCTGGATAGAGCGTCTGGCGCCGCTGCTGCCGCGCATTGCGGCTGATGATGCGCTGCTCTACGTGGAAGCGGAAACGGCACTGGAAGGCTGTGGTGACTGGCGTACGATTCGTCACGGCAAGGCCGGGCAGGTTTTTTATCATTTGATGCAACGGAGCGGGCCCAATGGCGCTGAATAAGCGGGTGGCAATTTACGCGGGCACCTTTGATCCGATGACGCGGGGGCATGAAGACCTCGTCCGGCGGGCAGCCAGTCTTTTCGATCACGTGATCGTCGGTATTGCCGAAAGTCGCTCGAAACGCCCTTTTTTCTCGCTTGATGAGCGAGTCGAAATCGCGCAGGATTTGCTGGTGAAATATCCGAATGTCGAGGTCTGCGGCTTTGACTGTCTGCTGATGGATTTTTTGCACGCCAAAGGCGCCAAGGTGATCTTGCGTGGGCTGCGGGCGGCGTCGGATTTTGAATATGAGTTCCAGATGGCGGGGATGAACAGAAACCTCTACCCCGATGTCGAAACAGTGTTCCTGACACCGGGTGAGCAATACATGTTCATCTCGGCAACGATGGTGCGTGAGATTGCCCTGCTGGGTGGTGATGTCAGTAAGTTCGTGCAGCCGGAAATTTGTGAGCGACTGGCGAAAAGAGTATCCGAAAAATTTCAATGATCTGAAGGAATAGCAGCTATGGCTTTGATTATCACTGACGAATGTATCAACTGCGACGTTTGCGAGCCCGAGTGCCCGAACGAAGCAATTTCGCAGGGTGCGGAAATTTACGACATTGACCCGAACAAGTGTACCGAGTGCGTTGGTCACTACGATACGCCACAGTGCGTTGAAGTCTGCCCGGTGGATTGCATCCCGAAGGATCCGGCGCATCAGGAAAATACCGATCAGTTGTGGGTCAAGTACGAGAAGTTGACGGGCAACAAGCGTCCGGCCTGATGGTTACCCGGTCGTCTTGCCTTTGCGAGACGACCTTGCGCGGCGGTGTCGCGCTTTCTGCCGCCTAGCAGACCGTTGCAGGAGCGCCGGGAGTCTTGTCGTCGTCCGCATTCTTTTTGTATGAGAGGATGTCGAGCGACGAGTCGATGCACGGGAAGGCAAACTGACCGGAGCCGTTCTGCTTGGCCATGTACATTGCCTGGTCGGCCTTCTCGATCAGCGTGTCAGCGTCCTTGCCGTGATCCGGAAAGATGGCAATACCGATACTGGTGCTGATCTGTACGGATTCAGCACCGATTTGAATCGGCTGCCTGGTCGCTTCGAGTACCTTGTCGGCGACCAATGCTGCATTCTCCTCACCCCATATCTCGGTCAGCAGAATGACGAACTCGTCACCGCCATAGCGCGAGGCGGTGTCGCAGTCGCGAACGCAACTCTGCAGCCGGCGGGCAACCTGCTGCAACACAATGTCGCCGGCCTGATGACCGAGCCGGTCATTGATCGGCTTGAATCCATCAAGGTCCAGAAACAGGACAGCTACCTTCATGTCATGACGCAGGGCCAGGCTCATTGCCTGTTCCAAGTGGCCGAGCATCAGGAAGCGGTTCGGCAGGGTGGTCAGGTTGTCGTGCAGTGCCATGTGCTCAATGGCGCGACGGCCTTCATCAAATGCGCGGCGCTGGCGATCGTGTGAACGCAGGAACGCCAGCAGCATGGCGCAACTCAGGATCGATGCCATGCCGGCCAGCGCGAGCGCCGGCAAGTTGATGTCGCTGAAACGTAGTTGCCGTTCAAGTGTCAGGAGCAAAGGCTGCGAGATGTCACCGATGCTGCGTTCAGCGCGCAGCCGGGGGAGCAGTGCGGATTCCAGCCGGCTGGCAGGGGCATCAGCAATATCGAACATGGGCAGGTTGCGCTTGCCGGTCTCGTCGCGATGCCGCGATGCGTGGCGTACTTTGGCTGAGAGCGTGTCGCGAGGTGGCAGAAGGTCCAGTGCGCGGACGACCAGCAAGGCGTATGAAACGTCAGGAAGGGTTGTTTTCTGGCGCTGAGTGCTTACCGCGAAGCTGCTGATTGCCGGCCGGAACATGACGTACGCGATGTCGCCTTCAACCAGCCGGAAGGGCTCGCTGCTGACGGGAACCCCTTCTTTCTCGGAGCGCAGCAGCGCGTGCTTCAGTCCTTCGAGCGAGTCAATATCAAGGCCGTAGATCCCCGTCGCTTCCGGCAGTTCTGGCGCCATGAAAACGACCGGGTAATAAAAATCTTTTTCCGGTAGTGCGCGCCACTGGCGGTCGTTGTTGTAGTCAAATTGCCTGATCTGGAAGTTGGGCAGCACGGTTCGCCGGAGTTGCGCGGAGTAGCGATTGACTTCATTCCGTGCCAGTTTGCGAACAATTTCCAGCATGTGAATATGCGGGTAGCGTTCAAGGACAGAATTTGCGTAAATTTTGGCGCTGTTTCGTGCGCCGTCATTGGTGGCGACGCCGATGGCGCCGAGAAATCCGGCAAAACCATAGAGTACGGCTTCGTTGGCGCGCAGTTTGTCACGCAGGTGGGTGTGGATATTTGCCGTGTATTCCCGGAATTCGTTTTCATTCTGGCTGACGCTGGTGCGCAGTACAAAAACGAATGCCGCGACGGAGGCCAGCAACCAGAGCAGGAAAGCGAGTGTGTAGTAGCGGCCGTGACCGTGATGCCGGAATGGCAGGTGGGAAATGCAATTGCCGGATTGGGTAGCAAGAGGCTTCATCGGGCCGGGCAGGTGATGATCAACCGATGATGATAACGCTCTCCATTAAAAGCGGAAATACCACTTTAGTAAGAGGGCTGGCGTCAGGCGGCGCTACGCAGCGCTTTGTCGCTGACTTTTTGATGCAGCGCGCCGCGCACCTCCTGTCCGATTTTTTCAAGGGCGTGGACTTGCGAGACCAAGCCGTTTTCGACGTGTGTCAGCTCATTGATCCGGTCTTCAAGCGTGTCAGTTGCCTGGTGGATACGTTTGATGCTTTCCAGCCGGCGTTTGAGCTGGATCTGGTGTTCGCGAACCTGCGTTTCCATCGGCGCCATGATCGCCTTGAGCCACGCCTCGGCGTCCCGGTTGGCGCGTTCGAACGCGCGGCGTACTTGAACGGTCACTTCCTCGAAGAATTTCTGCGTCAGGTTGTTCTTTTCGTGCGTCAACAATTGAAGCATGGTGTTGAGGTGCGTGTCACACCACTGTTCCAGACGGTCGACTTCCTTTTCGTAGCGGATCAATGAAAAGCTTGTCGGCGTGCCCAGTTTTAGCCCGTGTTCGACGGAGAATCTTTTGTAGATTGCCTCCATCATGTTGAGAATTTCAGTAATTTCGGCATTGGATTTGACCAGGTTGCCGCGCGAGACATTGAAAAAGTTTTTCATCGCGCTGGACAGTGCCATGGAAAAAGTGGCCTCGATCATCGCCTCGCGTGTTGCCTGGGTCAGCAAACGCAGGGAGTCCAGTCCGAGATGGCCGAACAACTTGTTGGTCAGTTGCGAGAACACGCTGCGCACCGCGTAGTAGCGTTGCAGACCGGCTTCGAATTCTTCTTTCTCAGCGCGCACCTTGCCCATCATGTATTCAACAACGCCTTTGTTTTTGCCGCGCAGTTCGGATAGTTCGCCGAGTTGTTCGCGCAGGCCGGCAAGGCGGGATTCGAGCAGGCCGCGCATGCGCATGTAGATATCGGCAAACTCTGCGTCAGTATTGTCGCGGACGATCTCCTGCTTGGCTGGAATCAATTCTTCAGATAGCGCATATTCGAGTTCCGGCAGGCGGCTGCGCTTGAGCAGCGGGGCGTCGTTGTTGATCTTGGCAACCAGGGCTTTTTGTGCGGAAACCGGGAAGATCTGGTTTGACGGCAGGTCGAGTGTCCAGGCGCAGGTGTTGGTCTGCTTGACGATTTCGGCGTCGATTTCTTCCTGAGTCTTGAGTTCGTCCCATAGGCCGTCGATCTTGTTGAGAACAACCATGCGGCCTTTTTTGCGGCCCCCCGGGGTGCCGATGTGATCGCGCCAGATGGTCAGGTCGGACTGCGTGACGCCGGTGTCTGCCGAGAGAACAAAAAGTACGGCGTGGGCGTTGGGCAGCAGCGACAGCGTCAACTCCGGTTCCGTACCAATGGCATTGAGGCCCGGCGTGTCGAGAATAACCAGGCCTTGTTGCAAAAGGGGATGCGGAAAATTGATGATTGCGTGACGCCAGCGCGGTATTTCGACCATGCCGTCTTCGGCAAGGCGGACCATGCCGGAATTGTCGTCATCGGCAGCGAAGCCTAGTTTTTCGGCAGTTTCGCGATCAACACGAATGATTTCACTGACGTGACGCAGCGCCTCCTGCATTGATTCAGGTGACTCTGTGTTCAGCGGGACGACATCCCATTCGATGGGAAAGCGCTTGTATTCGCCGATGCTGGCATTCGATTCACGGGTTTGAATTGGCAGCAATTCAATCGACGGCGGCTTCTCCGGGTCGTACATCAGTTCGGTCGGGCACATCGTTGTGCGGCCGGCCGACGAGGGAAGCATGCGGGTGCCGTACTCGGCGAAAAAAATGGCGTTGATCAGTTCTGATTTGCCACGCGAAAACTCGGCGACGAAGGCGACATGCAGGCGATCTTCGCGTAGTCTTTCGAGTAAATGGACGAGGCGCAGGTCAGTTTGTGCGTCATTGAGCTCGTTGTCAGCCAGCCAGTCGCGGAAGGATTCAATGCCTCCGGAAAGCTGTGAGCGCCATTGGCTGTAGGCGGCGAAATGTTGGGCAAGCGTCATGACGAGTTCCAGCCGAATGTTTAGTGCTTTACTCTATCACAAAGCTGCGCTCAATCAAGCACATGCCCGCTGTGACTTAAAGCATTTGTTGCGTTCAGCGCTGACAGTGCGGACAGTAAAATGTCGAACGGCCTGCCTGGCGAACACTCCGTATCGGGGTGCCGCAGACCGGACAAGCTTGTCCATCGCGGTCGTAAACGGCACAGGATAGCTGGAAGCAGCCGGCACCGCCGTCACTGTGTACGTAGTCACGAACGCTGCTGCCACCGGCGGCGATCGAGGTTTCGAGCGTCGTGCGGATGGCCGGCACCAGTTTGCCGTAGCGTTCGCGGCTGATGCGATTGGCCGCGCGCAGCGGTGAAATGCCGGCGTGAAAGAGGCTTTCTGCCGCGTAAATATTGCCAATGCCGACAACCAGATGGCTATCCATCAGCAACGGCTTGATCGGCCCGCTGCGTTTGTGTGCTGCGGCATGCAGCCAGTCGCCATCGAATTTCTCGGAAAGCGGTTCGATGCCGAGCGTGGCAAGCAACGGGTGGCTTTCTACGTCCTTGCCTTCGTGCCAGAGCACTGCGCCGAAGCGGCGCGGGTCGCGCAGGCGCAGCGCCGTCTGGGCAAAAACAAGATCAAAATGGTCATGTTTTTGCGCTGTACTGCCCGGCGGCACCAGACGCAGACTGCCTGACATGCCAAGATGCACGATCAGCCAGCCGCCACCAAGTGTGCTTTCGCAATCAAAAAGCAGGTATTTGCCGCGTCGCAAAATGGTATCGACGCGCAGGCCGCTGAGCCGGGCGGCCAGTCCGGCCGGTATGTCATGACGCAGTCTTGGGGTGCGAACGATCACCCCCGTGACGCGCTGGCCCGGTAAGTAAGGGAGCAAGCCTTGACGGCTAACTTCGACTTCGGGGAGTTCTGGCATTGCTGCGACCGTTAAAAGCCCATAACATGCGTGAAAACTATTATGACGCAAACACCTCTAACGACATTAGTGTCCGATTGAGGTCAGCAAGGAAAACATGAAATATATGCATCGCACCATTCTCGTCGCCGCCCTCGTTGGCGCATTCAGTACACCGCTGCTGGCTGCCGATGAGACGTTGATCGCCAAAACACGCGCACCGGCCGTCAGCAAGCAAAAATCGGCCGGCACGGTTGCCGAAGTACGGCCTGACGACGATCAGTACAAGGACTTGACCGGGCGGGTCGTCTATCAGGTATTGCTTGCCGAAATTGCGCTGCAGCGCGGTAATGCCGATCTGGCGAGCAAGGCTTACGCCGATCTCGCCTTGCGTACCCGTGATCCAAAGATACTGGAGCGCACGGTCGAGGTGGCAGGGTATGCGCGCCGGCTGGATCTTGCGCTCGAAGCGGCGCGTTTGTGGCTTGAAGTCGAACCTTCCTCCTTGCGCGCGCAGCAGATGTTAACCGGTGTGCTGGTCCTGTCCGACAAACTTGATGATCTTGCCCCGCATTTGATTCGCATGCTTGAAATCGACAAGGATGCACTGGGTACCAATCTGCTCGGGCTTAATCGCATGCTGGCGCGTAACCCTGATCGTCAGGGCGCGTTTCGTCTGATCGACAAGGTCTGCGCACCGTTTTTTGGGATTGCCGAGGCGCATTACGCAGTTGCCATGGCCGCCAGCTCGGCTGGCGAACGTGCGCGTGCGTTGGCCGAAGTGCGTCGGGCGCTTGAGTTGCGGCCAGACTGGGAAATGGCCGCTCTGCTTGAGGCACAGCTACTGGCGCGTGATTCTACGACTGAGGCGATTGCCTCCTTGCAGCGTTTCGTCGAGCGCAATCCGGGGGCGCGTGAAGTTGAGCTTCATCTGGCCCGGGCACTGGTTGGTGACAAGCGTTACGCTGAGGCGAAGCAGCATTTCGATCGCCTGTTGCGCGAATATCCGAATAATCCGGAGATCGTTTATCCGGTGGCTATTCTCGCGTTGCAGCAGAACGATATGGCGCTCGCCGAGGCCCAGCTCAAGCACTTGCTGACACTGGATTTTCAGGACAAGAGCGTGGTCTATTTTTATCTCGGGCAGATCGCCGATGAGAGCAAGCGCAGTAACGAGGCGATCGCTAATTACGCGCGGGTTGGCGCTGGAGAACAGTATCTGCCGGCACAAGTGCGTAGCGCCCATCTTCTGGCGACGCAGGGCAAGCTGGATGCGGCGCGCAAGCAGTTGCGTGACGTGCAGGTGAATAGCCCACTCGAACGCGTACATCTGACGATTGCCGAAGCGCAGCTGCTGCGCGAGGCAAAGCAGACACAAGAGGCGTTCAATCTGCTTGATGGCGTTTTGAGTCAGCAACCTGAGCAGCCCGATTTGCTCTATGAGACGGCCCTGCTTGCCGAAAGGCTGGGGCGCATGGATATCCTGGAAACGTACTTGCGCAAACTGATTGCGCTGAAACCGGACAGTGCGCAGGCGTACAACGCGCTGGGCTATTCCTACGCGGATCGCAACCAGCGTTTGCCTGAGGCGCGCGAGCTTATCGAAAAAGCCCTCAAGCTGGCGCCGGAAGATCCCTTCATTCTCGATAGCCTGGGCTGGGTGCTCTATCGGCAAGGGGATTTTTTGGGGGCCTTGGTGCAGCTTGAGCATGCCTATGCGCTGCGCCCGGATCCAGAAATTGCCGCGCATCTGGGCGAAGTGTTTTGGATGCTCGGCCGCAAGGACGACGCGCAAAGAACCTGGCGTGAGGCGCAGAAGAAACACCCCGCCAATGAAGAACTGGCTGGCGTCGTCAAGAAATTTATCCCCTGAATCGAATGCGTTTCGGCGGCAAATCATGGCCATCCCAGCGTTGGTTGGCCGCAGTGTGCAGTGTGCTCAGCCTGAGTGCCTGTGCGACTTTCTTTTCGTCTGCCCGTGATCCCTTACCCACTGACCGGGATGCCTTGCAGGATTTTTCCATCGAAGCCCGTTTCTCGCTGCGCCATGAAGAAAAGAATTACGCCGGGCGCCTGAGCTGGCGTCACGCTGGCAGCAAGGATGAGTTGCTGCTGGCCTCGCCGTTTGGTCAGGGAATGGCCGAGATTGCCGGAGACCCAAATGGTGTTCGTTTAACAACCAGCGATGGCAAGTTGTATGAAGCGGCTGACGCCGAGACGTTGACTCAGCAAGCTCTGGGTTTTCCCTTGCCGTTGAACAAGCTGGTCGACTGGGTTCGTGGCCGGCCCACCGCTGGTGAGTTTGATACGACAGATGCTTTTGGACGGCCGTTGCGCGTGCATCAGGACGGTTGGCGCATCGATTACGAATACGATAGCGATGACCCGCAGGCTTTGCCCGGTCGGTTGTTCGTTGTGCGGGAAGGGGTTCTGGATTTACGTTTGCGGATCGACGAGTGGAATATCTTGCGTGACGCAGGCGACAAGCCATGACGGTACCGGGAAAGGAATGGGGCTGGCAGAGCGTTTATCCGGCGCCGGCCAAGATCAATCTCTTTTTGCATGTCGTCGGCCGGCGCGCGGATGGCTATCACCTGCTGCAAACCTTATTTCGCCTTCTCGAGCATGGCGATAGTCTGCGTTTCGCGCCGCGTGACGATGGCGTGGTGAGTCTGGCCACGCCACTGCCCGGCGTGCCGCCGGAAACCGATCTGACGGTGCGTGCCGCGCGTCTCTTGCAGGCCGAGACCGGTTGCCGGGCCGGCGTCGAAATCAGCGTCGAGAAACGCTTGCCGATGGGCGGCGGGCTCGGTGGCGGCAGTTCGGATGCGGCCACCGTGTTGTTGGCGCTCAATCATTTATGGGGGCTTGGCTTGCCGTGCCAGCGTCTGCAGGAGATTGGTCTTGGCTTGGGCGCCGACGTGCCCGTATTTGTTTTTGGGCGAAATGCGTTTGCCGAAGGGGTGGGCGAGGCGCTGGTTCCGGTTGATCTGCCGCAAGCGTGGTATGTCGTCCTCGAACCGCCGGTCATGGTGTCGACGGCAGTTATATTCACCGCACCTGGTCTGAAACGGGACACGGCCCCAATTGGCTTCGATGCGTGGCATCCGGGGTTTGGCGGCAATGACCTTGAGCCGGTCGCCATCAGCCGCTTTCCGGTGGTTTTGGAATATATGCGCTGGCTCTCGGCGTTCGGGCAGGTGCGGATGAGTGGTTCGGGGGCTTGCGTTTTCGCTGAGTTCGCACAACGCGAAGAAGCGCAGATGGTGCTGAATCAACTGCCGCAGGGCATGCGCGGCTGGCTTGCTGCCGGTCTGGTGCATCATCCGCTGCGTGATCTGGCGGCCTGATTGTTCCTTCTGTCGGGGCCTAAGTGTTTTTTTTTTGAATAATCCCCTGTATAATCCGCGCTCCCTTCGCTAGCCCAGCTAGTGGAAGGACTGCTGGGGAGTCGCCAAGTTGGTTAAGGCACCGGATTTTGATTCCGGCATTCGAAGGTTCGAATCCTTCTTCCCCAGCCATTTGAATTCTTTCAAACCGGGCAGGTATGCTTACCTGCCCGTATTGCTTTTATACGGTGCCTGATCAGCGCCACAGGAAGCGTGACATGGCCTACGACAGCCTGATGGTATTCACCGGCAACGCCAACCCGAAGTTGGCTGCCGATGTTGTCAAACGTCTCAACATTTCGCTGGGCCGTGCCAATGTCGGCCGTTTCTCGGATGGTGAAGTCACCGTCGAAATTCAGGAACATGTGCGCGGCAAGGATGTTTTCATCCTGCAATCGACCTGTGCGCCGACCAACGAGAACCTGATGGAGCTGCTGGTCATGGTCGATGCGCTGAAGCGCGCTTCGGCCACGCGTATCACCGCAGCCATCCCGTATTTTGGTTATGCCCGTCAGGATCGCCGTGTACGCTCGGCACGTGTGCCGATTGCTGCCAAGCTGGTCGCCGATCTGCTGACCGCCGCCGGCGTACACCGCATGCTGACCATGGATCTGCACGCCGAGCAGATTCAGGGGTTCTTCAATATTCCGGTCGACAATATTTATTCGCTGCCGATCATGCTGGCCGACGTGTGGAAAAAGAACTACGACGATCTGATGGTCGTCTCGCCTGACGTTGGCGGCGTGGTGCGCGCGCGTGCGCTGGCCAAGCGTCTTGAGTGCGATCTGGCGATCATCGACAAGCGTCGCCCGAAAGCCAACGTTTCGGAAGTGATGAATATCATCGGCGAGGTCGAAGGCCGCACCTGTGTGCTGATGGACGACATGGTCGATACCGCCGGCACGCTGTGCAAGGCGGCCTCGGCGCTCAAGCAGCACGGCGCCAAGCAGGTGCTTGCTTACTGTACGCACCCGGTTCTCTCCGGTGCGGCGATTGAGCGGATCAACGCCTCCGACCTTGACGAGCTGGTGGTGACCGACACCATTCCGCTGCGTGCAGATGCGTTGGCGTGTTCACGTATTCGCCAGTTGTCGGTGGCCGATGTGATGGCCGAAACGATTCGCCGGATCAGCAACGAAGACTCCGTCTCGTCGCTGTTTATCGAATAGATTTTTCTCAACCCCCCGCCTGGTCGCGGGCGGGGTTTGTTTCACTTAGGAGTAGTCCATGAAATTTGAACTGAACGCGCAAAAGCGCACTTTGCAGGGGTCCGGAGCGAGCCGCCGCCTGCGTCATGCCAATAAGGTTCCGGCCGTCGTTTATGGCGGTACGGCTGCCCCGATGTCGATCCAGCTCGATCACAACCAGATCCTGCTCAGCCTGCGCAAGGAAGCGTTTCACTCTTCCGTGCTGACGCTGAACATCGATGGCGCAGCAGAAACCGTGCTGCTGCGCGATGCGCAAGTGCACCCCTACAAGGCGCTAGTTTTGCACTGTGACTTCCAGCGTGTTGATGCGACGCATGCGATTCACCAGAAAGTGCCGCTGCACTTCATCAATGCCGATCAGGCACCGGGCGTCAAGCTGACCGGTGGCAACGTTTCGCACGTCATGGGTGAAATCGAAGTGACCTGTCTGCCGCAGGATCTGCCGGCCTTCATCGAAGTCGATCTGAAGGATCTGGCCGCCGGTCAGTCGATCCACGTTTCGCAACTCACCTTCCCGGCTGGCGTCAAGCCGGTGGTGCATGGCGATGACGGCGTTGTCGCCCTGATCCAGGTCAAGCGCGGCAGCGCTGATGCTGCGGCCGAAGGCGAGACGCCTGCTGCGTAAGCGTCTGTGCCCGAAGACAGGCCGCCGTCCGGTACCTGGTACCTGCGGCGGCTTGTTGCTTTCTGAGGCAAGTGCAAATGATCGCTCCCCGCCTGATCGTCGGCCTCGGTAACCCCGGCGGCGAATACGAAGACAACCGGCACAACGTCGGTTTCTGGTTTGTCGACCGTCTGGCGCGCGACTTGAAGATTACGCTCGTACCGCAAGGAAAATTCTTCGGGCGGGTTGCCCGTCTGGGCGAACTCTGGCTGCTGCAGCCGAGCACCTTCATGAATCGCTCCGGGCAGGCGGTCGCTGCGTTGGCGCGTTTCTACAAGATCGCTGCCGACGAGATACTCGTTGTGCACGACGAGCTCGATCTGCCGCCGGGCAGCATTCGTCTCAAGCAGGGCGGCGGCAACGGCGGGCACAACGGTCTGAAGGATATTCAGGCGCAGTTGTCGACGCCCGATTTCTGGCGTTTACGGCTGGGCATCGGTCATCCGGGCGAGCGCAATGAAGTCGTCGATTACGTACTCAAAGCGCCGCGTCGCGAGGAGCAGGAGTTGATTGACCACGCGCTGGATCGTTGCCTGCTGGCCTGGCCGAAGCTCGGCGCCGGCGACTATGCAACCGCACAACAGCAACTGCACGTAAAAACCGTTTAACAAATGCAATTCACAGGAATACGCTCATGAGCCTCAAGTGCGGTATCGTCGGTCTGCCCAACGTCGGCAAATCCACCCTCTTCAACGCGTTGACCAAAGCCGGCATTGCGGCCGAGAACTATCCGTTCTGCACCATCGAACCGAACGTCGGCATCGTCGAGGTCCCCGATCCTCGTCTCGATCAGCTCTGTGAGATCGTCAAGCCGCAACGCACGCAACCAGCCATCGTCGAGTTCGTCGACATCGCCGGGCTGGTCGCCGGCGCTTCAAAGGGCGAAGGGCTGGGCAACCAGTTTCTCGCCAACATTCGCGAGACCGATGCCATCGTGAACGTCGTGCGCTGTTTTGACGACGAGAACGTCGTGCACGTTTCCGGTCGTGTTGATCCGCTTTCCGACATTGAAACCATCGTCACCGAGCTGGCGCTGGCCGACCTCGCCGTGGTCGAGCGTACGCTCAACCGCGAGGGCAAAAAAGCGAAATCCGGCGACAAGGATGCACAGAAACTGGTGCCGATTCTCGAACGCCTGCTGCCGCATCTGAATCAGGGCTACCTCGCGCGTACGCTGGCGCTTTCCGACGACGAGAAACTGATTCTCAAGCCGCTTTGCCTGCTCACCATCAAGCCGGCGATGTACGTCGCCAACGTGCTGGAAAACGGCTTTGAAAACAATCCGCACCTGGATCGCCTGCGTGAATACGCGACCAAGGAAGGCGCGCCGGTCGTTGCGCTGTGTGCGCAGATCGAAGCTGAGCTGGCCGACCTTGAAGATGAGGACAAAAAGGCCTTCCTTGCCGACCTCGGGCTGGAAGAGCCGGGGTTGAATCGTCTGATTCGTGTTGGTTACAACCTGCTCGGTCTGCAGACTTACTTCACCGCAGGCGTCAAGGAAGTGCGTGCCTGGACGATTCACGTTGGCGATACCGCACCGCAGGCCGCCGGCGTCATTCACACCG
>JBIJCY010000010.1:0-23689 GCA_044344385.1 Rhodocyclaceae bacterium
GAAGCGCCCGGCAACACCATGCGCGCCGCCTACCGGCTGGCGATCAACGACTACAACGGCGTGCAGACACCGCAACTGATGATCGAGCATATTGTGAGCAAGGCTGGTTGAGCGGCCAACAACATATCCCTCGATGAGTTCTAATACTCTCGCGTCTGGCCCTTTCAACTTGTTAATCAAAGTGACACTTCGAATTTGAAGTCGTGAATAGGGATTGGGGGCGAATTTATAGCGTTCGTTTGCCCATTGAATGGATCAATCCACGACCCATCCGGATACGTCGATGAGTGCTCCACCAAAAGACGCCCCCGGGTTCGCCAGACGCTTGCTATCATCAACGGATGTCCGATACCCTCTTTGCGCGATTGCGCCTGCCGAGTGTTTTTCTTGCCTTATCGCTGCTGACGGGCTGTGCTGTCCTTTCGCCCGGAACACTGCGCGACACTGAACACCCGCTGGCCGGACGTATCTGGGATGTCGCAGGACAAAAGTTCATTGATGAAGCCGAACTTCTGCGACGCGCCTCGCCGGCTGAAGTGCTGCTGCTTGGCGAAACCCATGATAACCGGGAGCACCATCGCCTGCAGATCTGGATGTTGCAGAGCCGCCTGACCGTTGGCGCCCGGCCGGCGTTGTTGATGGAGCAGTTCGATACCGACCAGCAGGGAGCGATCGATGAGGCGCGACTTGCAGGCAATGATCTTGCGCCGCTGATGCGGGGCTGGGACTGGTCGCTGTATCAACCGCTGGTGGCGCTCGCCAGCACGGCTCGCATTCCACTGCGGGCGGCCAATCTGCCGCGCAGCGCAACACGCCCGGTCGTGCGTGAAGGCTATTCGGCCCTGCCGGCCGGCGAGGTGCAACGCTTGGCTATCGAGCTTGCATGGGACGACGCTCGGCAAAAACACATGTCAGCCCTGATCGAAGAATCACATTGCGGGAAAATCACGCCAGAACTGCGCGAAGGCTTGATACGGGCCCAGCGACTGCGTGATGCAACACTGGCAGACGCAGCGCTTGGCAACCTCAATGCAGGCGTCGTTTTCATTCTCGGACGCGGCCACGCACGTCGCGACTTCGGCGTACCGCGCTATCTTGAAGCACGTCGTCCCGGCACACGCGTGTTGTCGGTCGGCCTTGTCGAAGTCACCGTCCGGCTTACCTTGCCAACGCAGTATGAAACCGAACAGGTGGGGGACATTGCACCCTACGACATCATCTGGTTCACCCCTCGTGCCGAACGTGTCGACCCCTGTCTCGCTTTCGGCAAATAAGACCTTGCGTGTTGTGCCTGCGGCCCCACCTCATATGCAGGCCGTTCGTAGCCCGCATGTATTTGTCGGGCTGCAGTAACACCACTTCCCTGAGCTGGCACGAAAGATGCGAAGCACTTGGTATGCAAAACCATGTAGCAGGCAACTCCGCTAACCAAACAAAACAAAACGCAGACAACATCCTGCAGGGATATGCCCGCAACGGTCGCACCCTCAACGAGAAAGCCATTGCGCTCACGAGAGTGCAGATGAACAAACAATTTGCCTCAACGACATTGCTGCCCGAACCAGTCAGGGCCGGCCGAGGATGCAGGCGAATACACGAAATAACTCATCCCGATACTGAGAATGCTCAGACGCGACAACCCGGACTCGATGTCCTGGCAAAAGCACAAATTGCATTCAAGGAGAAAGCAAATGCACATCATCAAATGGACCAATGATTTCGAGCTCGGAATCGAGGAGATCGATGATCAGCATCGCGAACTCGTGGGCATGATCAACGCACTTGACGTCAACAGCCACGGTGATTACCGGCCTGAAACAACGCGTTTGCTGCTGGAACAACTCGGTGATTACGTGCGCGATCATTTTGCACTCGAGGAACGTCTGATGGCCACTGGCCACTGCACGCCCGCGCTGGTCGCCCGGCATTGCGGCGAACATGCCTACTTTCGCAGCCTGCTCAGAGATCTGACCAGTGATTTCGAAAATGGCCGACGCAGCATCACTGTTACCCTGATCGAGCATCTCGTGCATTGGTTGCTGCACCACATTGTCGTTATTGACCGGACGATGGTGAGTCAGCTAAATGAAAACGCAGAGAAATTTGCCGACCGTACCGTTGCGACGATGATGGAGCAGATCACCGAAGAACTGACAGATTCAGAGCGCCACCTGCTTGATGAGTTACGGCGTGCCAATGAAGCGCTTGAGCGTGAACTGCTTGAGAGAACGGCCGCCATGAGTGCTGCAAACAACAAGCTGGAAGCTGAGGTTCACGAGATGTCACGGATCATTGCCGAACTGCGTGCGGCATAGCAGCCCCAACAATCGCCGGCAGGAGATCACCGTCAGAAATTCTCTTACCGCTATACTGTCAGTCGATATTTACCAGCCCATTTTCAACCATTGAAAGGAAATTTTATGAAAACTTTATCCCTCGTATTTGCTGGCCTTGTTAGCGCAGTCGGGCTGCTTCCGCTCAGCGTGTCCGCTGCGGAAGACAGCCTGAAGACCGTCGCGAGCGTGAATCAGAACAAAGCAGCGCTTGCCGGACAAAAGATCAGTGCGCAAGGCAAGGTAGTGAAGGTCAACAACGGAATCATGGGTCGCAACTTCGTTCATGTGCAGGATGGCACTGGAGATGCGACCAGCAACAACCTGATCGTCACCAGCAAGCAAACCGCCAATGTCGGTGAGCAGGTCAGCGTATCCGGTGTGGTCGTATTGAACCGTGACTTTGGCAGTGGTTACATGTACCCCTTGCTGATAGAAGAGGCCAGTATCAACGTAAAAAAGTAGGGCGGTGATCATTGTCACGCTTGGCGTGCAAGACTGACGCCAGACGATATTTTTTGCCGGGGTTTTGTTTCACCCCCGGCAGGCAAGATTGAACTTGCCGACAGACTGCTTCAGCGCGGCAGCGAGCTCCTCAAGCTGGATGGCCGAGGCAACAACCTCCTTGACAATACTGTTTGTCTCCTCGGTCATTTGGGCGACCCCTTCGACATTCTTGGCAATCAGGTCGCTGGTTGAGCTTTGCTCTCTCAATGAAGACGAAATGTCATCCACGGACGCCAATACCCGCGCCACCCCCTGCTGGATTTGCCCCATCGAAACACCGGCATTTTCAACCATGCGCACACCTTCGCTGACCAGCGCGCTGCCATTTGACATTCCTGCGATAGCATCATCGGATCCGCTCTGAATCGCATGAATCATCGCGGCGATTTCGCGGGTGGAAAGTGTGGTCCGTTCGGCCAGTTTTCTCACCTCATCAGCGACGACCGCGAAACCTCTTCCCTGCTCTCCGGCACGAGCTGCCTCAATCGCAGCGTTCAAAGCCAATAGATCAGTCTGATCCGCAATTCCTTTAATTTTTCAGAAATTCCTATCTTCTCGATGAAAAGAGCCCGGCTCTTCGGATTACTGATGACATCTTCTTTTCCTGTTTTGGTGAGCATCAGCGTGTTCAAACCGTTGATTGCACCGTCGCCCACCGCAACTGCACGCTATTCAGCCAAGACCATCACCTGGCGCTCAAATTGAAGCGAGAGCCAATGCTGCGCAAAAAGAAGAACAATAATCAGAAATCCTTGAATCAGGATTTGCAACTTTAACTGCAGCCCGATTTTTTCCCACCAAGCGGACAGACCACGCATCAACAAAATCTCCAAAGGCAAAGCAGCGTCACACGCTCGCTTTTTTCAACTCAGCGTCGAGTTCCGAAAAGGTCCCGGCCAAATCAAAGCTGGATGTCGAAACACCGAGCTGTCGTGCAATTTGTGATGCGGAAAAAATGGCGCGGATTGTCTGACTGTCATCCATTGACGAGCGATCAATCACCAAGGCATGCTGGCGTCCGGAACATTTTAGCGTTTCGATGATGTCGCCAACATAAGCATGCAGGACATCGTCAAATTCGAGGACTTCGATCCCCTCGGCCGGCGTCATTACTTCACCAACGGAAACAAGGTCCTGCGCCCGCCCCTCACTTTGCGTAATCGCGGCCATTCGATCCCCGGCCAGATCATGCGAAGTAATCAAACCAATGATGTGCCCATGAAGGTTCGCAACCAGCAGCAAGCGAACACTGCGAGCAATCATGTTCTGTCTTGCCGCAAGGACGTTGTCGTTTTCAGAACAAGTGGCCGCCGGCATGAATCTCAAATCGGTCATCACCTCAAGCGCTGAAGATCCTACCTTGACCGGGTTGGCTTGCAAATAATAGGGATGCTGAAATCCCGTTTCAGCCTGCAGGCTGGATATCTTGAGCGGATGAAATGTATTTCGCTTGCTTGCTGTCATTGCTGGATCCCCCTGAACGTCTGATCAACACACCGAGAAAAAACAAAATTGCCAATCAAGCCCTCTGGGCCAGAACAAGATAGCCCTGTGTACGATGCTGGGCATCGATCAACAGCGAAGCCTTCAAGTCGATATTGCAATCGCCAAGCGACATCGCGTAATGCTGTGCTCCTTCGGCGAGCAATTCATATCCGAGAAATACGCCGGCGTCTTTCCAGCCAATCCGCTTGAGCGTTTCACGAAGATCCATCCCGGCGATTTCTGCCGAGTGCAGCCCCAAGACATCGACGACAGCGGGCGTCGCATACGAAATACGATAGTCCAGATCACAGGCGAGCATTGCCGTATCGCTTGCCGAGCGCAGAATGTTGGCGAGGAGCATTTTTTCGTCGATCGCCTTGGCCGCCTGCTGCAGATTGCGCGCCTGCAGTTCGACAATCTCCTTCAGATAATTCACGTAATCGCCCTCAAGCCCGCGCACGATTTCGTGATGCGTGAGCAGCCCGCAAACGGCACCTTG
Source organism: Rhodocyclaceae bacterium (assembly GCA_044344385.1). Taxonomy (GTDB): domain Bacteria; phylum Pseudomonadota; class Gammaproteobacteria; order Burkholderiales; family Rhodocyclaceae; genus CAJBIL01. The sequence continues at coordinate 4,825 of JBIJCY010000010.1, forward strand.
GTCGTCGACGACTACCAATCGACGAATGCGCGCTTCTGCCATGGATTTCACCGCTTCGTGCAACAGTTCGCTGCTCTTCACCGTTTTTACCGGGGCCTGCATCGTCTCGCCCAGAGTCAGACCCTCTGGATGCGCCAGTTCGTCGCACAAACGAACGACATCGCGTTCGGTCAGCACCCCGACCGGGCAGCCCGTCACATCGACGACCAGCACGCAACTTTGACGCTTCTCAACCATTTTCTCAACCGCATCAGCGATGCTCGCCGAGACCTCCAGCCGACAAACCTCTGTACTCATTACGCAACCGACATCCTTGAAATTCATGTAGTACTCGATGCCGAAATCCCGCATCAGGTCGCCTTCGCTGGCGATGCCGAGTACGTGTCCCGCCTTGTCCGTCACGGCGAGATGGCGTATGCCGCGGCCGGCCATCAAATGATAGGCTTCGAGACAGGGTGTCGTTTCGGTAACGGTGACCACCGGCGACTGCATCAGGTCGACGCAACTCAACGCCCGAAGATTGCCGTTTTGATGCAGAGCGCGGACGATATCGCGCTCGGTAACGATACCGAGGATCATCTCGTCCTCGACAACAAGCACTGAACTCACCGACTTGCGCTGCATCAACGCCAGCGTATCAACCGCCGCCTGATCGGTGCCGATCTGACAAACGGTACGGGTCATCACTGCGGAAATCGGCTTGCGATTGGTGTCCATCATTGTGCTTTCTTCGCTGAGTACGGTCGTGTTCCCGACCCAGAATTCCGGAGACGCTAACGCCAACTGAAAACAGCTGCCAGCGTTTGCGTCTCGATGGATGGCTTTAGCCTTTTTTCGCCCAAGCGGCACAGTAGCCCTTTGGCGAAACTTCCGTGTCGCCCGGGAAAATCTTGCAGCCACCGAGATCGGCGGCGCTCTTGCCAGGAACAAATTGAACACAGGTAGCGCAAGTCTTGTCGCCTTCCGGAGTGTCCTTGTACTTCATGCTGGTACGCATGGCATCATTTTTTGCAGCCAGCGCAACTACGGGGATCATCGCCAGAGCAGCTGCACCGAGCTTGATCATGTTGCGACGCGAGAAATTGAGTTTGTCTTGCATGTTTATTACTCCTGTAGAAATTTGACTTCCGGTGAAACCGACAAGAGCTTCGCAAAGAGCATGCCAATTGCCGATGCAGTAAACTTCCTGTCGAAAGCAGCCACTTTGGCAACATTCAGGAAAACAAACTTCCATATTCGAGAAAACTTCTCAATATCGAGAGTGTGCGCGAGAAGTATCAGAATACCGGCACGCCCAGCGCCTGCAACGCCTTGATCATCTGACGATTTGCCCCTTCCAGCAGGCGCACAGCATCCGCAGGCTTGTCCGCGCCGGCTTCCCGTTCGCCGAGTTCGCGCTGACGACGTGCCTCAGTCAATAGTGCGTCAATGTTTTTACGCAACCCCGGGGGCACATTTCGGCCATCCTCAAGCACCATCGCGACCATGACTTCACTGGACTCGAAGCGCCGCATTTCATAGGCAAACTCCTGGCCTGGATTGTCAAAAGATAGCGACACCACAACGGTATCTCCACTGCGCATTCGGGCAATGGTGTCGACAATCAGTCGATTGGCTTCATTGGCAACACCGGCGGCCTCGTTAAAACGGGTCTCCGCCATCAATTGTTCGGTGCGCCGAAGCAAAGCCTCAATCTTCACTTCCACGGCCTTGGCCTGAGTAGAAAATCGTCGATCTTCAGTCAGCGACTTCAGCGCCCCTCGATAAGCCCTCACCTGATCAATGACGCTACGAATCTGGTCACGCTGAAAAGCATTGCCCACCACATCATCAGACCCGTCGGCGGCCTGAGCCAGCACCATCACGCCTAACATACCAATCAGCAACACGTATTTTCTAATAATCTTATTCATTTTCGCCTCCCCGAAAAAAACCAGCCCTGCGCTCACCAACACGACCGCCATGGCATTCCAATTGCTTACACCACGTGGCGCGTTGCTCATGAAATCACGTCACCAACGACAGACCATCAAACAAGGATCTGCAATGAAGCCTCTCCTCTTCGCCACCCTCATCGCTACCAGCGCAATGACAGCTGCCGCAGCCCCGCCTGCCGGCCATCCCTCCCCGCAGGTCGCCGCTGAAATGCTGGCGCCAGCCAAGGTCGGCAACCCGTCCGAGCTCCCCAATCAGGGACGTGTTCTTGACGTCCTGCAAGCCGGCGAATACACCTATCTCGAAGTAAGCAACGGCAAAAACTCACGCTGGCTGGCTGCCCCGCAGACAACTTTGCAAAAGGGCAATGTTGTCCGTTACGAGGAAGGCTCGACGATGAGTTCCTTTCATAGCAAGCTGCTCCAGCGCAGCTTTTCAAACCTGATGTTCATCGGCCAACTGGCCGTCATTTCGAATAAATAGACCTCAGAACGAAGGGCTGCAACAAAACTGCGCGGCTCTTCGATCTCCCTGCATTAGCTTTGCGACCAAGGCGTTGGCGACGCCATCATTTGGCGCAGATCGCTCCCCGGCAGGGGACTGGAAAACAGATGCCCTTGCGCACGGTCACAGACGAGATTGCGTAGCACTTCAAGCTGTTCGTTGGTTTCCACACCTTCAGCAACAATGCTGAAGCCCAGCGCGTTTGCCGTGCCAATGATGGCGGAAACAATTGCCCGGCTGCTCGGATCTTCAACACATGAGCGCACGAAGGAACCGTCGATCTTCAACGAGGTGATCGGCAGCCGGTTAAGTGCAGCCAGACTGGAGAATCCGGTACCAAAATCGTCGATCGCCACGCGAACACCCAATTCACGCAGCCCTTGAAAAACTTTGGCGCTGTATTCGATATCCTGCATGGCAAGCGTCTCGCCAATTTCAAGTTCGAGCAGCTGCGGTGAAAGCCCGGCCATCTTCAACACCTGCCGTACCAGTTCAAGCAAATCCGGTCGATTGAATTCGTGCGCCGAAAGATTGATCGCAACGATCATCGGCCGACCTTCTGCCTGCCAGCTTCGCGCCTGCACGCAGGCGGTTTCCAGGATCCACTCGCCTACGGGCAGCATCAGCCCGCTGTCCTCTGCCAGAGAAAGGAACTCCTCCGGCTCGCGCAAACCATCCTCAGGATCGTGCCAGCGCAGCAAAGCTTCGTTGCCGTAAATCATTCCATTCTGCAGATCAACCAACGGCTGGTAATGCAGAACAAACTCATTGTTGGCCAAAGCATGACTCAAGCGCAGCTCGAGCTCCGAACGGCGCGAAGGTTTGCCAAACAAATCTTCGGAGAAGAAGCGCATATCGGCACGACCACTCCCCTTCACGTGATACATCGCAGCATCGGCGTGCTTCATCAGCGTCTCCGCATCGGAACCATCTCTGGCGTACAAACTGATGCCGATACTGGTTGTAATCACCGTTGGTTTACCGACCAACAAAACCGGCTCCTGCATCGCGTCAAGAATCTTCATCGCCACGGCGCGCGCATCCGATTCCTGCGTAATTTCAGGGAGCAAAACGGTAAATTCATCCCCCCCGAAACGGGCCACTGTATCCGACTCGCGCACACAGGCACGTAACCGGTTGGCCACTTCCTTGAGCAGGACGTCACCTGCATCGTGCCCCAGTGTGTCGTTGATTAGCTTGAAACGATCCAGGTCAAGGAACATGACGGCCGGCGTCAAAAGTTTGCGCCGCTTGGCCTGTGTCAGCGCCTGATCGAGGCGGTCGTGAAAAAGAATCCGGTTTGGCAACCCCGTCAGTGCATCATGAAAAGCCTGAAAGGTGATCCGTTCTTCATACGCCTTGCGTTCGGTGATGTCAGTGAAGATCGCGACGTAGTACTCGACTTCGTCATGCCGATTTTTTACCACACTGATGTTCAACCATTCGGGGTAGATCGAGCCGTTCTTTCGCTTGTTCCAGATTTCCCCGCGCCATTCGCCGTGCTCTTTAAGCGACTCCCAGAAAGACTTATAGAACTCCGGTCCCTGTTTGCCGGATTTCAGGATCGCCGGGGTCTTCCCGATGACCTCGTCGGCCGTATAGCCCGTGGTATGGGTAAAAGCATGATTGACCATGCGAATATTCGAATGAGCATCGGTGATTGTGATGCTTTCCAGCGAGTTATCGAAGACGATACGAGACAAGCGCTGCTCCTGGATGAGTTCGTACGCCTTGTCCATTACACGGTTGAACGACTGCGTGGCCATCCCCACCTCATCCTTGCCCCAGACACGCAGTTCGCGAACTTCTTCGATATCGCCGCTGGCCACTTGATTCAGACCGTCAGTCATCTCCTGCAGCGGTCGGGTCACGAGACGTGAGATGAAATACCAGATGATCAAGGCCAACGGAATACACAGAGCAAGTCCGGCCATCACGGCATTCAATCCAAACCTTCGCGTCGTCTCATTGGCACGGGCCAACGATATTTCCATGCTGACGGCACCAAGCACGGTTCCCGGCTTCACGTCATGACAGAAGGTGCAATTTTTGCCAAGATAGTTTTCCAACGCCACAGCCGGAATAACTGCCTTGAGCTGCTCCTGATCATTCTTGCCCCGCACGACCGCATAGAACGGTTCGCCGCTCTGCAGCACCTGAATCACCACGGGATCAGAAGGGATCTCGCCAGCGTAACCTGCACCATATTGTTTGACGACCGCATCACCCCGATAGACTTGCAGCGAATCGACGTGATTCATCTCCTTGATCTGATCAAGAAAGAGCGCACGCAGCGAAACCGTGCCGGTAATCATCATGCCGGTCAGCCCAGCCAGCGTCATTTGATGCACGCTGTTGGCAAACTCTTTTGCCTGATCAGCGGCAATATTCTTCTGCTCCAGCGTCGACCAGTGGATAAGCCCGACACCCGAGACCATCACGGCCAACAGAATGACAAAGACGAGGCGTACCCAGATTTTTACGTCGCGCAATTTAAAAGAAGCAGTGGTCATGGCTGCCAATAATCGTATCGATGAAGGACTTTGCTCGCATTACTTTCCCTGCCTCAGTTGCGCACTCTGGGCCCCTGCGGAACACTGTGGCAGCGGTTACAGGAATAAAAGGTAACGAACGCCACACGATCATGGCACATGCCACAAAACTGGCCGCGAAAGATATCAGCCATGAGAATCCGGTTACCGCCGGCGAGCGGTGAAAACGGCGCCGGATGGCAATTGCTGCAGGCCAGCCAAAGCGTATGTGAGCGATGCGGAAAAAGGACATGGGGCATTTCCTTTGTATTGCGCATAACCACATCAAGATCCAGCACCTCCATTTTTTCCTTGCCGGAAAGACCACTGCGCGGTTTGATGGCCTCCTGCGACAGTGCGCGCATCCAGTCGGGAAAGCCGACGTTGTCCTTCGGCAGGCTCCGCATTGCGTCATCATGGCGCTGAAGCGTGCGATAGTCCGGATTGGCCGGATCATAGAAATCATTACGCTCAATCGTCCGACGGGCAGCGTGCGCCTCGCTCTCCACCGCTTTGGCATTCATCTCACCGGCCTCCTCATCGGCGCTCTCCGGCGCTGCACGGAGAAAGGCAAGCTGCGCCTGTGCCGAGAGCGCGCAGGTTGATAGACTGAACACGGCGGCAGCGACCAGCAGCGCAACAATGTTGCGAAGAAAACAGACTGGGTCGCCGCACAGAGACTCAGGCATTCTGACGATATCCGGAGCGAATCGGACAACACGCGCAGAGCGTCCCCTCCAACTTGCCGAGCAAAACGCCGGTGCGGGTGTGTTGAAATGTCTTGCTGTGCCATGCCTCACCAAAGGTCACCTGATTGAGGTCGGCGACCGTCGAAGAGCCAATATAGTCATGACGACAGGCCGTCAAAAAACCATCGGCTGTCACATGCGCCTCGGTAAATGGCGTCCAGCAATGGCACTTTCCATCCCGCGCGGGTTCAGCCACGGCGCGTTCGACGCCCAGTAAATCCTGTTTTTCGGGCAACCACTCGTAATACTCGTGGTCCGCCAATTCGACCAGTTCAGCGATCGCCCGCTGCAGGCGATCACTCAGGTGCGCACGCCTGCCAAGTTGTGCAACGTAAATGTGGCAGCGTTGTTCCCGTCTGGCAAAAACACGTTCGCGTTCGGCCATCACGCATTCCAGCTTGCGCATGAAATATTGCGGATCGTCTGCCAGACACGCATCCGCTTTGGCCCGCCATTCGGCACAGGAAACGTTAAAGTTGAAAATCAGACCATCGATTCCGGCATCAACCGCCCCTTCCAATTGCTCGTCGCTTGACGACAAAACGTCGGCACGCAAGACAACATGCGGGAAACGAAAATACTGCTTGGCAAAGGCGATGGCCTCATTCGACCAAGGGCACTTGCAGGCATCCCTCAAATTGGCCAGCACTAACTCGTCAACACCCATCGCGATCAGCTGGCGGCTGATTTGCACGAAGAACTCCCAGCGCATCTTGATCTCACGCTGCTCCGGATGGCGTGCATCACGATTGGTCGCCGGCCCCGTCAGATCAAGCCGAACCGACGCGGGCGGCGGCGGTGTCTCGCTGAGCAACAGGTTGACATAAGCGTGAGTCGCAGGAAAAGTTTGGGCATCTGTTTTCATGCGTTTACTTCAGCAATTGCCATGCCACAGCCATCGCCTGCGAATAGAAGCAAAACGAGCCTCTGCCGAGCGCGCTATTCTCAAATACTGGAATTCACTCCCGTTTTCAGGACGAAAAAAAGCCGCCTGACGCATCCAATCACGGCGCGCTGGCGGGCTAAGAGGGAGAGTGCTGCTCTGTGTGCTACGGCTTGACCGGACGCAAGTGGGCGACGCCGCCAAAACTGCCGATCCAGAGGCTGCCGTCAGGTGACGTAGCCATAGCAAATACGTTGTTGGCAAAGAGACCGTCGGCCATGGTCATCGCCTTGGTAAATTTTCCATCCTGCCAGCGGGTCAATCCATTATTCGTCCCGATCCACAGCTGATTCTTCTCGTCAGCGTGAAGCATGAACACGTGATTGCCCGGCAGACCATCGGTCGTCGTATAGCTGGTCCACTTCTTCCCGTCAAAGCGGGACAGTCCACCACCCCAGGTACCGGCCCAGACGACGCCCTGCCGATCGACGGCAAGTGACACCACGTAATTCGGGTTATAAGCCACATCAACACCCAGCAGCCCCATCTCCTGCTTCTGCTTGGCGTGGTGCACCGACTGCTTACCCGGATCGTTCTTGAAGGCGATATCGTCCTTTACCCGGTCATAGGTAGCGCCCAGTCCCTTGGCGTGATTCCAGTTTTCCCAGCGGTTATTTGAAAAGCGGGCCATACCCCCCTCAGTTGCCAACCAGATGTCGCCGTTCTTGCCTTCCGCGAGACCATAGATCCAGTCGTTGGGGATGCCGCCCTTGGTATTTTCAACGGTAAAGAGATCCCATTTGCTACGGTTGTCCAGGTCACCGCCACGAATGCGGTTGGCGCCCGACCAGGTCGCAATCCAGATGTCGCCGTTCGACGCCGTGATCACACCATAAACAAAAGCATCGCCGAGTCCTTCCGGAATATTGTAGGTCTTCCATTTTCCGGTTTTTTCATCGAGAAGCGAAAGGCCGCCGCCGTATGTACCGACGGCGATTTGACCCTTGACTCTGCCGACGAAAAACATCCCGTTGGACAGCAAGCCATTGTGCGCGTCGTACAACTTGAAGCTGTCGTCGCGGGTGTCGTAGCGCACCACGCCACCCGAGGTACCCACCCAGACGATCTTGCCATCGTTATAAATGGACTTGACGTTCTTGTTGCCGACCCGGAAATGCGTAAAGCGTGCAGCCGGATCAACGACCACCTTACCTTCACGCTCTTGCGCCGGATGATTGCCGCCTGCCACCGGTGGGTGCTGCACCCCACCAGGAAGCGCACTCGGTGCCGCTGCCGCAGCGCTGCCTGCTGCATCGGCAGCGAGTACCGCACCACTGAATACAAACCAGCTGACGGCAGCCAGCATGGCGAGCCGGGACAATTTACGTTTGCTCATTTCCTCAGTCCTCATAATCCCGATTGCCCTTATTTGCCGCTGATGCGCACAACACCACGCTTGGTACCGGCCCAAACGTCGCCAGTCGCCGTCACAGCCAAAGCGTAGACATGCTTGTCAAGCAACCCCTCCTGCACGCCGAAGTTCTTCCACGTTTTTCCGTCATATCGTGAAACACCCTTGTCGGTACCAAACCAAAAGGCGCCGTCCTTGCCCTGAGCGATCGCATAGACGATGTTGCCGGCCAGCCCGTCCTTGCTCGCATAACTCGTCCACTTCCGGCCATCCCAGCGACTGACGCCACCGCCCCAGGAACCCGCCCAGACGCCACCATCCGCTGCGACAAGAATTGAAAATACGTAGTTCGGGTTATACGAAGACAAGCCTTCAACCTGCGTCGTCAAATCGTGTCGCGAACGCGTGCCCAGTCCGGTATTGGCGCTCGCCGGCAGTCCTTCGGGATTCTCTGCGCCAAGGCCGTCCTTGTGCGTCCACGACTTCCAGCGCTTGCCGTCGTACATCGACACACCACCCTCGGTCCCGAACCAGACACGCCCCTGCGCGTCAACGCCAAGGCCGTAAACCCATTCATTGATCAGCTCCTTGACGTAAGTCTTGAACTTTCCGGTTTTAACATTGAAAAAATTAACCCCCGCCCAAGTACCAATCCACAGGTTTCCGTCAAGATCATTGGCGAAGGAATAAATCCAGTAGTCGGCCAGACCATGCATCGGAAAATAGGTTTTCCATTTTCCATCCTTATAGCGCGAAGCGCCGCCGGCATTGGTACCGAACCACTTGTAGCCTTGCGAATCGATACCCACTGCGAAGACGTATTCATTGGCCAGCCCGTGCTCGCGCGTAAAAGCGTTACGAGGCTTGCTGGTCTTCAGATCGATTTCCAATGCACCCACCGAGGTACCAACCCATAGGGTGTTGCTCGAAGGCTCGACGGTCAGCGCACGCACATAGACATTGGTGCCGACATCAAAGGAATCAACCACCTTAATGCCATTATCATCCTTGCCGGCAGGCTCTGCGAGAACACCGGTGAATGGCAGGGTGAGAAAGGCCAGCGCAACGCAGAAGCGGATAGATTTATTCATTTATCGCAGGGTCCTGATGTAGGCCAGTGAGTCAAGTATTTGCTGATCGTTCAAAATGCCAAAAAATGGTGGCTGCGCCTTCTTGCCCATTTTCACGGCCTGCATCAGCATCATGTCGGGTTGCCCCAAGCCTTCGCCCTTGGCAAAACTGGGCGTCGTCGGCGAAACACTGAGCCCGCGCGGACCGTGGCAGGAAACACAATGCGTCATGTATATTTGCTGGCCACGCATCGGATTGGCGGCAAGCGCCGGACGCATGGCTGAAAAGGCTGTGATAGCCAGGAGCAGAGCGATGATGAGTTTCATTTTTTTACCTCCATGTTCCGCCGCTTGCCTTTGCCGGACGCCGGCCGGACACCACGCAATTCGTTTGCTTTGGCCTGCCAGCGGTCTGCTTCGGCAGCATCTGCATCGAGGCCCGGTGCGCCGTTGCGATAAGCCAGGACCAAGGCATCAACAGCCGGCAGATAACCAAGATCGGCGGCTTTGCGAATCCAGCGCCGGGCCTCTTCTCCCTGACGTTCCTGATCACTCACGCCCAGCTGGCCAGCAATAAAGGCTTGTGCCATTACGCCAACCGCCTGCTTGTGCCCCTGATCAGCGGCCAGTGTAATCCAGCGGCGGGCAGCAGAAACATCCTTCTTGAGCCCCTCACCGATCGAATACATCGAACCAAGACCAAACTGGCCGTCGGCACTTCCTTGTTCCGCCGCCTTGCGGTAATAGACAACAGCCTCTTCGTCAAATTCAGAGCGATCGAGAATTTCGGCCAGCAGCACCTGTGCCGGCGCGTGGCCCGCATCGGCTGAACGTCTCAGCAAAGGCATTGAGCCAACAACATCGCCTGCAGCATAGGATTTTGCGCCTGTCGCAAAATCCTCCGGTGGCCCCGCAAATACCGGGGCACTGACCACCAAGGCCAGCGCCAGCGTTACACCCAGCTTTATTGATTGCACAGTCGACCTCGTTAGAAATGCTTATTGCCTGACCGGCGCAGCGCGCACGGACTCGAATTCGGCGAATTCCTCAAGCTTGCGATACAGGCTGGAAACACCAATCCCCAGCTTTTGCGCTGCCATACGTCGATCGCCGGCACACTCATCAAGCGCACGAAAAATGATGCCCGCTTCGATGCAGCGTAGCTGCTCTCGTAAACCACCACCGTCAGCAAGAGCTATGCCACCACGCTCGCGCCCCTGCGTTTGACGGGCGATATCGGGTGGCAGATCGCCTAGGGTAATTTTCCCGCCGTCGGCAAGGATATAGGCGCGATTGATCACATTCTCCAGCTCCCGAACGTTACCCGGCCAGGCATATTCAGCAAGGATCTCCTCAGCGATCGGATCGATCTCCATCGGCGCTTTGCTGGCACCCAATACTTTCTGCAACACATAGCGGATCAGGCGCTGAATGTCTTCGCGTCGCTCGCGCAGCGGCGGAACATTGATATGAAACATCGACAAGCGAAAATACAGATCTTCACGGAACGTCCCCTGCTTCACCATCTCCGGCAAATTTCTGTTGGTGGCAGCGACGACACGCGCGTCGACCAACCGTGATTGCTCGCCACCCAGCGGTCGTACTTCCTTGTCCTCGATGACGTGCAGCAGCTTGGTCTGCATATGGAGCGGTAACTCGCCGATTTCATCGAGAAAGATGGTGCCATGGTCGGCCTGGGTAAAAAGCCCCTTGCGCGCACGGTCGGCACCGGTGAAGGCACCCTTGGTATATCCGAAGAATTCGCTCTCGAGAAGATTTTCGGGGATGGCGCCACAGTTCACGGGAATGAACGGAAAGGCGCTGCGCGGACTGAGCTCATGAATTGCCCGTGCCGCCACGCCTTTACCGGTACCGCTTTCGCCGGTCACAAGCACCGTGCTGTCGGTCACCGCCACCCGGGAAATCATGCGTTCGACGGCAACCATCGACGGTGAACTGAAATGAAAGATGCCGCGCTCGCCCGATACAAACTGACGCAAGGCCTGATTCTCAGCTTTGAGACCGCGCATCGAATCGATCTGCGCCAATCGATGCATCAGTTCTTCATTGCGCACCGGCTTGACGATGTAATCGGAGGCGCCCGCACGCAGCGCCTCGACGGCTGTTTCAACGGAAGCAAACGCCGTAACCATGATGAAATGGGTATCAATCCCGGAACCGAGAAAGCTGCGAACCAATTCGACGCCATCGCCATCGGGCATACGGATGTCGCACAAGGCCACGTCCACATCGCCACGCACCAGCTTTGCAGAGGCCTCCTTGACGTTCGCTGCGGTATCTACCGAATGACCGGCACGACTGACCGCAGCAGACATCACCTGGCGGATCGCGGCCTCGTCATCAATGATCAGAACATGCATAGCGCCTCCCTTACCTGCTTATTGTGTATTTCCCGTCAGCGGCAGCGTTACCGTGACGGTTGTGCCAACATCAGGCACTGAAGCAATCGTAATGTCGCCACCCTCAGCAGACACCAGACTACGGCACAAAGCGAGGCCCAATCCTGTGCCCTTGCCCGGCGCCTTGGTCGTGAAATACTCGACAAAAACCTGATCCAACACTTCCGGCTCGATTCCGACACCGTTATCTGCCACCTCGAACACTCCCCATTCCCCAAACACTTTGCTCGAAACACGAATTTTTGGTGGTGGATCGTAGCGTTCCTGCAATGCATCACCGGCATTTATAAGCAAGTTCATGGCCACCTGCGTCAGGTGATCCGCCACCCCGTAAACCGCCGGCAGTTCCGGATCAAGTTCCATGACTAATTCAACGCGCTTGAAACGACGGTCAAAGGTGACAAAACTGCAGGTGCGCCGCAACAAACCATTCAGGTCAAGCAACTCCGGAGTTTTCGATTGAGGGACCGAAAAATCGCCGACCTGCCGCGTAATGGTAATGACGCGCCTCGCCTGCTCGAGAATCAGTGCCGGCTGGCACGAAAAGCGGTGCAGGTGACACTGGTGTTCGCGGCTTTCTGCCTCGATGGCCTCGGCGATCCCAACGATCGCCGCCAGCGGATTATTGATTTCGTGCGCCACGGCAGCAGCCAGCATACCGATCGCGGCCATTTTTTCCTTGTAAAACTCCTCCTGGCGACCGAGTTCCAGCCGGATTTCGCGCTCACGCAAATCGCGCTGCATCGCATTAACGGCCTCCATCAGCGCCCCCAGTTCATCATGACGCGCAATCGTCAATGGCTCTCCGCGATAGCCGCCAACAATCTCCCCGGCACGGGTTCGCACACGCTGAATGTCCTGTGTCAAACGCCGGAAAAAACTCATCATCAACCCACCAAGCAAGGCGATGCCAACGATACCAAAACCGAACCACTCGTAAGTGAGGCGCGAGAAGGTATCGCGATAACTATCCAGCGCCCGTTGCTTTTGATTGCCGATGTCGTGGGTCACGGCGTCAAGATTGATCACCAGGCGATGAAAATTGGCCCGCACATCGGCAATCGTCGCCCGCGACGGATTCGACAATAGCTGGCTGACATCACCCTGCAGAGCTGTGACATCGGCCACCACGCTGGGGTAGAAAGGCTGCAGCCGCGTCAGCCCTGCCAGCACGGCCTCTAGCTCAAGAACGAGAACTCGCGCCGCGCCCTCAATATCCGTGGAAAAATAGTTTTCGTTCACCACCAGAATTGCGCGTGAAACCGACATGTTGAGGGCAACCTGATTCGCCTCCTGCTTGTGGACAGCCTCCAACTGACCGACCGAATCAAACAGAACGCTACGCTCAATGGTAATCACCAACGTCATTACCACGCAGTAGATCAGCATGACGGAGAGCGTCCACAAGCCCTTCTGACGCAGAGAAACACCGCGAATCACCTCTACCTTGGTGTCCGGCATCGCCGCTACGGCCTCGATTTTTTTCCCAGTATCCATTTTCTCTCTGACATACGGCCTGATATTTGCTTACGCACATCTGCAGTTTTACAACGAACTGTCTCATGCACGCACCTTTCGTGAAACCCTAATCCTCACGGGTGCGTAAATAAAGATCAGGAACAACATTTATGCTTCGACGACTACTGCCAATACTGCTCGTTCCGCTTACCCTCATTGCCCACGCTGCCCCGGCGACGGATCCGCTGGCAGACGCGCTGCGTACGCTGGAAACCGGCCGTCACCAGCAGGGGATACGAATGCTCACACCCTTGGCCAATGGCGGCAATGCCTTCGCCCAGTACCGCCTGGGGATGCTCTATTACCACGGGCAAGGTATCGGCGAAGATGAAAAAATGGCCATTTACTGGTGGAAAAAAGCAGCGGCACAAGGCAACGTCGAATCGATGTTCCAGCTCGGCTCCGCCTTTCTCTTTGGCTCTCAAACCGCAAAATTCGTACCCGATCCTGACCGCGAAGCCGCCATGTGGTATTTTCAAGCGGCAAGCGCCGGCCACGTCGAAGCCCAATACCACCTTGGACTGCTCTTTCTGGCAGGCAAGGGCGTTGTAGAAAACCGGCAGGAATCCGCCCGATGGATGCAAAAGGCTGCAGCGCAAGGTCATCCGGAAGCCAAAAGAGCGCTGCCAAAGGTTGACACGTCGCGCTGACGGCAGACGGAACACAGATAACGCATGCCACGCAGGCCCAGGCCGGTGAACACGGACAGGGCGCCGTCTAGTTCCAGCAGCAGGACAAGCGATGCACGACAGCGCAGCGCACCGGCTCAACAGATAATCAGAGTTGTTTTTTGATGGAGACGGCACCGCGCAGCTGACCCGAGCGGTAATTGGTACTGTTGTCGTGCGGGTATTCACTGGCCAGCTTGGCGCGCACCGCTTCGGAGATGCTTTCAGCGGGGCCATGACAAGCCAGGCACGGTTGCCCCATCGGAATCGCTTTCATGTAGCGAAAATATCGGCCACCCGGCTCGACCACCACCTCGGAGCGCTCCAGCGACTCCGCTTTCTCACCCGCGGTAATTCTTCTCTCGAAGTCGAGAAGGTTTTTTTGCTCCCAGACATCGGCGGCGCCCACCATCGGGTTGCGTGGACGCAGACTGACTCTTGCCACCCGCATACCCTTCTCGCGCGAAATAACACCCGAAAGCTCCGGCGCGCTGTACTTGCAAACAATGATCGCCCGCACCGGGCCGCTGGCTTCTAGCTCCCGCATCAACTCAGCGCGGACATCGGTGAGCAGTCGCGACGCAACCTTGCGCGCCTCATCGACTAACGGTCGATTGTCTGCCTCCGCCGCCAAGACCAGCGACGGCAACGGGAACAACAGCGCCCCGAAAAATATAGCCAGAATCCGTTTTTGCATGAGGCTTTCCATCCGAAAAGACCTACCCCCCCGTACCTGAATACGGGGCTCACAGTTTCCTGACCGTTGCGGGATCCATCCCGCAGACTACTTGACGACAGTCCGGATAGATATTTTAACACCGTTGGCAACCGGCGCGATTTGCGCAGACACGCCCTCAAAGTCGCCGCTGCGTGGCAACGCATCACCGCTCTTCGAAACCCGGGCGCCGACAACCACCTTGGGAAATTGCGACAGTCTAAAATTCGGCGCCATTGCCATGCTGTCATCCAGAGAAAATTCAATTGGCAAATCTGCGACGCGTTTGCGCAGGATGGCGAGCGGCATGCGCGGTCCGTCCACAGCAAGGGCGAAAACAAACACCACATCATCCGGCGCAACCTTTTCACGCAGCGAAGGATCCAGCACGACGGAACCGGTCACTTTGGCGACAACCGCAGGCGCGGCGACCAGTGTTTTCACTGCATCACCCCCACCCGCCTTGCCTGCCTTGCTTTCGGCATCGGCAATACTCGACCGGATCGATGTGGCGACACTGGAATCCTCCGGCACAACGGCGAGAATTTTGCGCCACTGGCCAATGGCCGCAGCGAAGTCCTTGCGCTCGAAGGCAATTGTTCCGGACAGTGCGAGCGCCTTGATGTTGCGCGGATCCACCTGCAACGCCTGGGCCACCACTTTCTCGGGTTCGCCCTGCAAACGACGCCCCTGCATCATCGCCAGCGTATCGGCGAAATCAGCCAGCAGTTGCGCATCGGGCGGCAGCAGACTCACCGCACGCGCATAAGCCGCAGCGGACTCGCCATAGCGCCCGAGCACGCCATTGGATTTTGCCAGCATCTGCCAGCCCTGCCCGTCGTTCGGATTCTCCTGCAAGCGCTCTGACAAACGCTCGACCATGCTGATAATCTGTTGCTGCGTCAGCGCATGTCCAGCCTGCCCTGCCGGCCCTGCCACCTGTTCCGGTTTGCCGCCATTGAGCGCCTGTGGTGACCCGAGCAGGAGATAGGCGCCGACCACCGCCGCGCAGACACCGACACCGAGGGCAATGGCCAGCCGCGGACGACGCACATCCTGCACGCCACCCTGCAGCGCAGGGCGCGCATCCTCAAGCACACGCGTCTCCAGCTCCAACTTCTCCTGTGCGTAGTGCTCGGCATCCAGATGGCCGGCCTCGTACTCGCGCTCGAGCTCAACCAACTGCTCGCGCAGAACGCCGATGCTCAGGCTTGCCGAATCAGGCACCGCGCCGGTCGGCGCGCGCGGCTTGCGCAACAGCGGCAGCAGCACGGCAAGCACGGCACCCAGCAACATCAAGGCGACAACACTGATAAAAATGGTCATGCCCCGACCCCTTTCTTGGAAACGGGGGAGGAAATCTGACCGGAGGGAATGCATAGCCCCTCGGGGGATACGCGCCCCTCCCCGCTTTGCAACAAGCGCTGCGCGGCGGCATGCTCATCCGCCGTCAACTCACGAACCGCCATCTGTCGGCGTTGACGTATTTTGAAAAACAACGCGCCGAGTGCGACCGCAAACAGCACAAACGGACCAAACCAGAGCACCCATGTCGTACCCTTGACCGGCGGGCGATAGAGCACAAAATCCCCGTAACGGGTGACCATGTAATTGATCACCTCCTTGTCACTCAACCCCTTCTGGAGCATTTCGCGCACCTGGTTTTTCAGGTCGACAGCCAGCTCAGCGTGCGAATCCGCGAGGGTCTGATTCTGACAAACAAGACAGCGCAACTCTTCGGAGAGCGCCTGAACACGCGCCTCCAGCACCGGATCAGCGGCTACCGGTTGCGCCTCACCGGCCATCGAAGAAGACGCCAGCAAGGCAAATAGCAGCGACAAAATCAACTTAAGCACCTTGCAACTCCTTCACGAGCGGAATCAGTTTTTCGTTGACCACAGCCGGCGTCAGCGGCCCGGTATGCTTCAGACGCACAATGCCCGCCTTGTCGATGACAAAGGTTTCCGGCACGCCATAAACGCCGTAGTCGATGCCAACACGGCCGTCACGGTCATAGGCAGAAAGCGTGTACGGATCGCCGTGCTGCTGCAACCAGTCAATCCCCGCAGCGCGCTCGTCTTTATAGTCAAGACCAATAATCGGCGCCACGTTGCGCCTGGCCAGATCCATCAGCACCGGATGCTCCTGACGACAGGAAACGCACCACGAAGCCCATACGTTGAGCAGCCAGACCTGCCCGCGCAGGTTTTCCGGCGCAATCATCTTTTCTTCGACATGCAATTGGCTCAGCGCAAAGGCCGGCGCCGGCTTGCCGATAAATGGCGAAGGCACCTCGCGCGGGTTTAGCCGCAGACCGACACCAAGAAAACCAACGAGGACGACAAACACCCCAAGCGGCAACAGGAAACGACGCATGGCAACTCCTCAGACAGACCGTGCCAGCGCATCGGCGACAGGTTTTTGTACTTTTGCAAGACGGTAACGACGGTCGCTGGCGGCCAGCAGGCCACCCAGAGCCATCAACAGACAACCGACCCAGATCCAGTTAACCAGCGGCTTGTGCTGTACCCGCACAACCCATGTTTGCTGATCAAGCGGCTCGCCCAGTGAGACATAAAGATCACGGAAAATGCCGCTATCGATCGCCGCTTCGGTCATTGGCATGCGCTGCACGGTGTAGATGCGCTTCTCGGGCTCCATGGTGCGCAACACCTTGCCGTCAACGCTGACTTCAACCTTGCCGCGTGCGGCGATAAAATTCGGCCCCTTGTATTCCTCGACACCGAGAAACTTGAAGGCATAACCGCCTACCGTGGTCGTCTCGCCAAAGCTCATCCGGACATCACTGGCCGCCTCGAAGCTTTTGACCATCGTCACACCAAGAATGAATACGCCGATACCCGCATGCGCCAGAACCATGCCCCATTGGGCTCGCGGAACAGCAGCAAGACGTGCGCCCAGACCCGCAGTGTTGCCGCGCAAACGACTGATCACCTGAGCCAGACTGGAAACAATCGTCCATACGCCGAGCAGCGTGCCGAAGGCGACGGCCGGCGACCAGCGACCAAAGGCCAACGGCAGCAGCAGGCCAATGACCAGCGCAGCCACAATCGCCAGCGACAGGCGTGGCGCGATATCAGCCCAGCGCGCCTCTTTCCAGCGGGCAAACGGCCCGATGCCGATGAGCACAACAAGCGGTGCCATCAGCGGTACAAAGACCGATTCAAAATACGGCGGGCCGACCGAGATCTTGCCCAGATCGAGCGCATCGAGAAACAAGGGATACAGCGTGCCGAGCAGCACTGCGCCGGCAGCGACAATGAGTAAAACGTTATTGACCAACAGCAGCGACTCGCGCGAGAACAACGCAAACTTGCCACCCAGCCCAACACGTGGTGCGCGCCAGGCAAACAGCGTGAGCGAGGCGCCAACGACCAGCGCGAGGAAGATCAACACGAAGATGCCACGTTTCGGGTCAGTGGCAAATGCATGCACCGACGTCAGCACGCCCGAACGTACGATGAAGGTACCAAGCAGCGATAGCGAAAAAGCCAGAATGGCCAGCAACACCGTCCAGTTCTTGAATGCCCCGCGCTTTTCGGTCATGGCCAGCGAGTGAATCAGCGCTGTTCCCACCAGCCACGGCATGAACGAGGCGTTTTCAACCGGATCCCAGAACCACCAGCCGCCCCAGCCCAGTTCGTAATACGCCCACCATGACCCCAGCGCAATTCCCAAAGTCAAGAAAACCCACGCAGCGGTGGTCCAGGGCCGCGACCAGCGCGCCCAGGCTGCATCAAGACGGCCGGTGATCAGCGCGGCGATAGCGAAAGCAAAAGCAACCGAGAAACCAACGTACCCCATGTAGAGCATCGGCGGGTGGAATGCCATGCCCGGATCCTGCAACAACGGGTTGAGATCGCGCCCATCGACAGCGGCTGGCAACAGGCGCTCGAAGGGGTTTGAGGTGATCAGCAAAAATGACAGAAAACCAATACTGATGATCCCCATCACGGCCAGTACAATGGTCATCATCTCATCGGGCAGACCACGACTGAACAGCGTCACAGCGAGTATCCACAAGGCCAGGATGAACACCCAGAGCAGCATCGACCCTTCGTGCCCGCCCCATACGGCAGTGACTTTGTAGAAAGTGGGCAGCAGCGTATTGGAATGCTCTGCGACATAACGTACCGAGAAGTCGTTGCTGACAAATGTATAGGTCAGACAGGCAAAAGCCAACGCAACGAATACAAACTGGGCCTGCGCAGCGGGCCGGGCAATAACGGCCAGACGCGCATCACCACGCAAAGCACCAATCATCGGCAGCACGCCAAGTACGACGGCCAGGGCAAGCGCGAGAATGAGGGAAAAATGACCGATTTCCGGAATCACGAGTTGATCTCCATTGTGAACTCGTGGTCTCTTCGCAAGATCTGTTCCACCTGACACCGTGCTCAGTATCGTTGCCACACTCAAACGCATAAAAATCAGGTGGAT
>JBIJCY010000326.1:0-3620 GCA_044344385.1 Rhodocyclaceae bacterium
GCACAACCCACGCGTGCCTGTCAAAATATTGACCGGCGTTGGCACGAAGCATGCGTTACTTTCTCAATAGCTGGAATTCAATACGGGGCTTTGCCGGTTGAATCTGGCGTCAATAAGGGGTAGTCAGTGCTTGATCGAATACGGTATCGGATTCTTCTCGTTGTCGGGATCACCACGACATTGGGACTGATCGCCACCATCACGTTCTACAGCCGTTATCAGGAACAGGCCCTGTTAGCCCAGAACGAAAGCTCCGTGCGCAAACTCACCGACACCGTCGCCGAAGGCTTGCAGAGTGTGATGCTTGCGGGCTCCGCCGACATCGCGCAAGCCTTTGCCGAACGCCTCAAGAAAGTGCCGGAAGTAACAGAGTTTCGCATCATGCGAACCGACGGTGTCGAATCATTCCGTGACAGCAAAACCATTACCGAGGTAAATCTGCGGCGGGGTGAGACGCAGTTCATGCCCCGCGAATCCGAGGAAGTCGTTCAGGTCATGAAAGCGGACGACCCTGATTTACGGCGTACTGTCGAAACACAAAAACCGGTTGCCATCTACAACACAGATGCCGCAGGCAATCGACAACTCGTCTTCCTCGCGCCCTTGGCCAACCAGAAGCTCTGTTACAAATGCCACGGAAAATCCGAGCCGGTGCGCGGCGTGATGCGCCTGGCAACCTCGCTGGCGTCGGTTGAGCGCGACATCCTGCGCGCCCGCCACGAGTCCGTTGTGGTACTCGCCGTGGCGCTGATTGCCACCGTGCTGCTGATCGGCTACATGCTTGGCCGGATTGTCGTGAAGCCGATCGAAAAGGTGACGCGTGCCATGGCGCATGTTTCGGGCGGCGATCTTGAATACAAGGTTGCCGAGCGCAGCGCTGATGAGCTTGGACGGATGGGCGCCAGTTTCAACCAGATGACCCGGGAACTGCAGAGTACGAACCGGAGCTTTCAACGCGAACGCGACAAACTGACTACCGTCATCGAAACTGCAACCGAAGGAATCATCGTCACCGATGCAAGCGGTAGCGTCGTGCTGGTGAACCCGGCGGCCGCCCTGTTGCTCGGCAAGACCCGGGAGGAAATCGTGACCGGTGGTTTTTACAGCATCGTGGATGACAGCAGCTTCATCAAGAACTGCCTTGATACCGGCAATCCGGTTGATATCACCTACAACCAGCGCAAGTTGCAAGTACACGCCGCTGTCATTCATGCGGACCACCAGCAGGTCGTCGGCTCTGTTGTACTGGTTCGAGATATCACGGAAGAAAAGCGACTGGAGGATGATTTGCGCCGGACCGCCACAACAGACGCGCTGACCGGCCTTTACAACCGCCGCTTCCTTGACGCCACCCTGATCTCTGAACATACCCGCGCCGAGCGCAGCGGGGCCGCTTTGTCGGTCGTCATGTTCGATATTGATCATTTCAAAAAATTCAACGACACCCACGGCCATGATCAGGGCGACCGGGTATTGCAAATGGTGTCGCGCGTGCTGCAGGAGACAGTTCGCACCTTTGATTTTCCTTGCCGCTACGGCGGCGAGGAGTATGTGGCCATCCTGCCGGGAATGGAGGGCGCAGCAGCGTTCATGCTGGCCGAGCAGATACGCACCCGCGTTGCAGAGACTCAGGTTGATGGCCTGCACGTGCAGATCAGTCTTGGCATCGCAACCTATCCGACGATCAAGGCGGCTACGGCCGCCGGGCTGATCGAGGCGGCAGATGCGGCGCTCTATCGCGCCAAGGAAAGCGGCCGCAACCGGGTCGTGGTCGCAGTTGCAGAGGCAAACGCATGAAGATCCGCCGCATCCGCCACAAACTTCTGATCGTCCTGGCCATCGCGCTTTCGCTCGGCTTCACGACCATTGCCTACTTCTACACCCGGGCTGTGGAGGACTCAATCATCCGTGACTACAACCGCACGCTGCACCGCCTGACCGAGTCGGTGGTAATGAACATCGAAACCATCATGAAAGAAAGCCACGCCGAGATCATGCCGGATTTCGCCCGGCGCCTTAAAACGCTGCCGGGAATCATTGATTTTCGTATCGCGCGCATCGACGGAACCGAGGCTTACCTGGACAACAAAACTATCGACGCCGTTAACGAGCGACTGGGCGAATCATCTTTTTCACGACGCAGCGATTCAGTCGAGGCGCCAAAAGTACTCTCTCTTGACGACCCCGGTGTGGCGGAAGCGCTCAAGGGCAATGAAGCCATCCTGGTCAAAATTGAAGGAACTGCAGAAACCGGTGCAGTTGTGCACTTTTACGATCCGATTCTCCATTCTGCAAAATGCAAGGGCTGCCACGGGAATGAAGGGCCGGTACGCGGCGTTCTCAAGCTGACCACTTCGATGGCCGAAGTCGAGCGCGACATGATGAAGGCGCGTCTGCAATCATTGATTGTTCTTGTCACTTCGCTCGTGCTGACCATGGCCGTTACCGGCTATATGCTCGGCCGCTTCATTGCCAAGCCGATCGAAGAAATTACGGCCGCCATGATGCAGGTGACCGGTGGCAATTTCACTGTTCAGCTGGCTGCCGGACGGCAGGACGAACTCGGGCGCATGGCACGCAGCTTCAACAAGATGACGCTCGACCTGCAGCGCACCTACCAGAAAATGAAACATGAGCAGGACAAGCTTTATACCGTGATCCAGGGAACCCAGGAGGCGGTCGTCGTCACCGATGCCAGCGGCAAGGTGGTTCTGGTTAACGACGCAGCCGAAACGCTGCTTGGTAAGACCGTTGAATGCATCAGCACGGGAGGCATTCTCAACCTCCTCGACGAGCCGGATCGCTTTCAGGCCATGCTCGACGATACCGGGTTATCCAAAGAACCCACGCTGTTCGCATACAAAGAGCGCTGGCTGCTCACTTCGGCAAACACAATTCTTGACAAGGATGGCGCGCCTATCGGTTCGGCCGCCCTGCTGCGCGACGTCACGCTCGAACAGGCGCTGCTCAAGGAGCTTGAACGTCTGTCGATTACTGACGCGCTGACGGATGTGTATAACCGCCGGCATCTGGACGCGACGCTGAAGCTTGAACTGAACCGATCCCGTGAAACAGGTTCGCCGCTCGCCGTCATCATGCTCGATGCCGATCATTTCAAGAAATTCAATGACACCTACGGGCATGATCAGGGCGACCGTGTGCTGAAAATGACTGGACACGCCATGAAAGAAGCCGTGCGCCAATACGACGTCCCCTGCCGCTATGGTGGCGAAGAATTCACCATAATATTGCCGGCCACTGATCCTGACGGCGCCATGCACGTGGCTGAGCGCTTGCGCCAGGATATCGAAGCAATGACCGTAGATGGCCTGAAAGTGACGATCAGCCTGGGTATCGCGTGTTTTCCGCTGATTGCGGCGGACTCCCCGGAGGCGCTGATTGAAGCCGCCGACACAGCGCTTTACCGGTCAAAGGAGAACGGGCGAAATTGCAGCACGATGGCGACCGAGGAAATGCTCCGAACGGCCAAAGCGGGATAGCTCGCGATCCCCGAGGCTAAAAAAACAAAAGGCTTTACCGCAGAGGCGCAGAGGTAAGGTTTTTGAAAATCTGCTCAAAAATCATGAAGAGTTGAGTCATAAGAGACTACGTAGGTGCAG
>JBIJCY010000108.1:0-9051 GCA_044344385.1 Rhodocyclaceae bacterium
AAACCCTTCTCGCAGACCGATGCGTCGATGAGCCGCAAGTTTGGCGGCACCGGCCTGGGTCTGGCGATCTGCAAGCGCATCGCCGAGCTGATGGACGGCAGGATCAGCGTCAACAGCCGACCGGGCAACGGCACCACCTTTGCCGTTGAGCTGTGGATCGCACCCGGCAACAAGGACGATCTGCCGGAAAACGCACGGCCGGGCGAGCAGGACACACAGCGCGTAAGCTACCGCGATGCACGTGTTCTGGTGGTCGACGACCAACCCTTCAATCGCGACGTGGTCGAAGGTCTGCTCGCTGCCGTCGGCATCCGCCCGCGTCTGGCCGTCAATGGCCGCGAAGCGCTTGACCTGTTGATCGATTCCGGCCCCGAAGCCTTCGATCTGGTGCTGATGGACGTGCAGATGCCGGTCATGGACGGCATGACCGCAACCCGCGAACTGCGGATGCGCAGCGAGTTCGCCGAGTTGCCGGTCGTCGCAATGACCGCACACACCATGGCGCATGAAAAGGAACTCGGCAAAGCGGCCGGCATGGATGACCACATCGGCAAGCCTTTCGACGACGTGAGCTTCTATCGCATACTGAAGAAATGGATTCCGCTCGCCAAACAGCGACTGCAGGAAGCGGCACCAGTTCCGCAAGCAGAACGGCAGGCAGGCAGCTTGCCGCAGTTGCGCGGCATCGACATGCACGCTGGCTTGTCGCTGCTGCTTGGCGACGAAGCCCGCTACCGGCACTGGCTGTGCAACTTCGTTGACGAAGGCCCGGGCTATGTCGCACAAATATCCAAAGCGCTGGCGATGGGCGAACCCGCACAGGCAGCGCTCGCCGCCCATACGCTCAAGGGCCGTGGCGGCATGCTCGGCATGGGAGAGTTGCACAGCCTTGCAGCAGCGCTTGAGCTGGCGCTCGATGGTGACGAACCCGCACATACCCTGCTGATCCGCCTGGAACAGTCAGTCGAGATGTTATGCGCCGAAATCAAAAAAGGCCTTGGTCTACCGGAAAGCCCGCAGACAGCACCCGAACCCGCTGCGGAATCTGCACCAAAACCCCTGCCCGAAGGCCCGCTGCCGGACAGCGTTCAACGTCTGATCGTCATGCTCGAAGCCGGTAACAGCGACAGCGACACTGCCCTTGCCAACTGCCTGGAAAAACTCGCCGGTACGCCGTGGGCGCCGCATCTACAACAGGTTTTAGCCGATGTACAGAACTTCGATTTTCCTGCCGCGGCAGCGCGACTCTCTCCCGTAAATAACTCTGCCGGACAAGAACGCTAAACCATGGAAAAAATCCTCATCGTTGATGATGACGAATGCATTCTCGATGCAACAAGCTGCATTCTCGAATCACACTATGCAACACACAGCTGCTCGCGCGGCGCTGAAGCCATTGCCTGGGCTACTGCTCATCAGCCGGACCTGATCCTGCTTGATGTATTGATGGACGAGATGGATGGCTACGACGTTTGCAGGGAGCTGAAAAACCGGCCAGAAACGCGCGATATCCCGGTCATTTTCGTCAGCTCGCTCGATTCGGTACAGGACGAAACACACGGACTGTCGCTCGGTGCCATCGACTATCTGGCCAAACCGCTCAATGCCTCGATTGCGCTGGCCCGCATTGCCAATCATCTGAAACTCAAACGCCATGAAGATGAACTGCGTCAGCTCAACCACAACATGGAGGAACTGGTTCGCCAGCGCACGGCGCAACTGAGCAGGGCGCTGGAGGCGGCGAAGATCGCCGACCGGGCGAAGGACGAGTTTCTCGCCAACATCAGCCACGAGTTGCGCACGCCGCTCAGTGCGGTGATCGGCTTTTCCAGCCTGGCCATCCCCTTCAGCACCGATGCACGACAACGCGAGTATCTGGAAAAAGTGACCCGCTCCGGCAGAGCGCTCTCAGCGATCATCAACGACCTGCTCGACCTGTCGAAAATCGCCGCAGGATGCATGACGCTGGAGATCGCCCCCTTCAGCCTGCGCGAATTAATCGCTCGCAGCCGCTCGACGGTGGCCTACGAGGCCGAAGCAAAAGGCCTTGAACTGAGCACGCAGATCGACGAATCGGCGCCCGATGTGCTGATCGGCGACAGTTTGCGCCTTGAACAGATTCTGCTCAACCTGCTGAGCAATGCGGTTAAATTCACAGCCGCCGGCCGGATTGCGCTGCACGTCGGCCTGCTTCGCCGCCAGGGAGAACGGATTTGTCTGAGCATCGACATTAACGACACCGGCATCGGCCTGCGTACAGAAGATATCGCGCTTTTGTTCAAACCGTTTTCGCAAACCGACGCCTCGATCACCCGCAAGGTCGGCGGCACCGGCCTCGGTCTCTCTATCTGTAAACGCCTCACCGAAATGATGGATGGCGAAATCACGGCAAGCAGCGCCGAAGGCTGCGGCACCACCTTCCACATCAAACTCTGGTTTGGCCTGGGAAAACCCGAAGACCTGCTGGCAAACGCCCTGAACACCCGCGCCAAAGAACTCCCTGCGTACTATCACGAAGCCAACGTATTGGTCGTTGATGACCAGTTGTTCAACCGCGAGGTGGCCGAAGGCCTGCTCGCCGTCGTCGGCATCACGCCACGTATGGTGGCCAACGGGCAGGAAGCACTCAACCTGCTGCTTGAAGCCGGCCCGGCAGCTTTTGACCTCGTTTTAATGGACATCCGCATGCCGGTCATGGACGGCCTGAGCGCCACGCGCGAACTGCGCAGCCGGCCCGGTTTCGGTGAGCTGCCGATTGTCGCCATGACGGCGCATACGATGCCGCACGAAAAGGCGCAAAGCGCCACCGCCGGGATGAACGACCAGCTCGGCAAACCTTTTGACGACGCAAGTTTTTATCGCGTGCTGGCGAAATGGATCCCCCTGGCCAAGCAGCAGGCGCAGGCCGCCGCATCAGCGCTGCCGCTCTCGGTGCCGGATACCGGCTTGCCCACCCTGCCCGGTATCGACACACGCGCCGGCCTGTCGCTCTTTGTCGGCGACGAAGTGCGTTATCGCCACTGGCTTACCAACTTTATCGACGAAGCGCCGGCCCTGCTTGCTCAGATTCGTCAGGCACTTGCTGCCGGACAAATCGACGAGGCGGGGATTGCCGCACACACGCTAAAAGGGCGCAGCGGCATGCTCGGCATGGGCGACTTGAACACCATGGCCGCCCGCGTCGAAGCGGCAGTCGATGGCGGCGAGCCGGCTGAAACATTGATCGATCACCTTGAGCGCGGTGTCGGACTGATGTGCAAGGAGATTGGCAAAGCCTTCAAACTCGGGGAAAATTTACCGAAATGAGCGTCTCTTCGCCTAGTGATCGTCAGGTTACTGCCTTCTGGCTGAGCCTATGGCTGCTGCTCAGCAGCGCACTGCTGCTTGCAGCCAATTGGCAGGCCGACAGCAAGCAGCGCGAGCGCATAAGCGCCTTCGAAACGCAGACGCTTGACCTGTCGGAAACCGCCGAACAGATCCTGATCAGCCGCTTGCAGCGTTACGACGAGACGCTGCTGGTCTTGCGCGATACCTTTATTGCCGACCGGAAAAGCTTCCCGGAATCAGTCAAACGCCTGCGCAGCGGCCCGCTGGCCGACAGCGAACTGCTCATTGTGCTGGTCGACCGTAATGGTTACCTCTCTTACACCGATGCCCCCAACGTACCGGCACGCCTCTACCTGGGCGACCGCGCCTATTTCCGGTTTTTTGCCGGCGGTGGCAAGGACAAGTTCTATGTCGACGAACCAAGTTTCGGGCGAACCACCCGGCGCTACACCGTCCCGCTGGTACGGCCGATTTTCGACGCGGACGGCATCTTTCTTGGCGTTGTTGCCATTTCAATCAAGCAGGAAAGCCTGAGCAATTTCGGCCACGCTCTGGCGCGTTCAGCGGATTCCATGATTACCGTGGTCAGCCAGAGCGGCTCCATCGTCACGCGCTCGCGCGATCTGGCCAGCGTGCAGGGTACAAAACTCGCACCCGCACTGCTGACGCCGATGCTGACCGGCCCTGACGGAATATTTTCAGACCATGCACCAAAGGATGACATCGTCCGCATCATCGCCTGGCAGCATCCGAAAGACCTGCCGTTGATTATCTTTGCCGAGGCCTACCCGCGCGATGTCCTGCAGGACTCGGCACAGGAACGCGCGCTAATGCTGGCCAGCGCGAGCATCGCCTCGCTGCTGCTGCTCATTCTGACGCTGACCTTGCTGCAACGCCGCAACGTGATGGTCAAAGTGATCGACTTGCAGCAAACGCACCTGCAGGAAGCGCAGCGCATCGCCGGCATGGGTAGCTGGGAGCTTGACCTGGCCGGATCGAAGTTCAAATGGTCGGACGAGGTGTACCGGCTGTTTGGCATTTCGCGCGAGACGTTTGATCCCAGCCTGGAGAACTTTCTTCTGCTCGTCAGTGATGCCGACCGCGCAGCAGTAAGCGCCGAAATCGAAAAGGTAATCACCGACGGCGAGGGTGCCATCGAATTTTCACTGTTGCGCAGCGACGGGCAGGTGCGCCGGATGTTCGGGCACGGCGAAGCGGTGAGCGACAAAGCCGGCAAGGTCATCTCGCTGATCGGCACCGTGCGCGACGTCACCGAACAGCGCGCCGCCGAGCGCACATTAAAACTGAGCGAAGAGAAGCTGCGCGCCGTCACCGACAACATCAGCTCGGTCCTCTTCATGAAGGACGTGGAGGGGCGTTACCTTTATATCAACAAGCGATATGAAACAATTTTTCATGTGAGCAATGCGGCGATTCAGGGAAAAACAGACCACGATATTTTTCCGCACGATTTCGCGGAGGCATTTGTCAAAAACGATCAATTCGTTATTCAGTCCCAACAAGCATTGGAATTAGAGGAGACGGCGCCGCACGATGACGGCATTCACCACTACCTTACGTCCAAGTTCCCGATCCGCGATGCCACCGGCAATATCTATGCGGTCTGCGGCATTGCCACCGACATCACCGGGCGCAAGCGCGCCGAACTCGAAGCCATCAAGCAGCTAAAACGCAATCAAATCCTGATGCAAAATGCCCTCGACGGCATTCATGTCATGGATGCCCAAGGTCGCATAATCGAAGCCAATGATGCCTTCTGCGGCCTGCTCGGCTATACACGCGACGAGATGATGCAGCTCACCCTGACCGACTGGGAGGCAAAAATGTCGCCCCACGAGCTGAAAGAGGGATTTACCGCACTGCTCGATGGAGGCCATGCGCTATTTGAAACGCTGAACCGGCGCAAGGACGGCAGCATCATTGATGTCGAGATCAGCGCGGTCGGCATTGATCTGGCGGGCGAAAAAGTTCTCTACGTCGCCAGTCGTGACATCAGCGAGCGAAAACGCAGCCAGCACCAGCTTGAAGCCCTTGTTGAGCAACGCACCACCGAGCTGAGCACAGCGCTTGAGGCGGCCAGAGCCGCCGACAAGACCAAAGACGCCTTCCTCGCCAACATCACACACGAGCTGCGTACGCCACTGAGCGCAGTCATCGGCTTTTCCGGCCTGGCCCGTCCGTACTGCACCGACACCCGGCAGAGCGATTACCTCAACAAGATCAACAGTGCCGGCAAGACACTTTCAGGCATCATCAACGACCTGCTCGACCTTTCGAAAATCGCTGCCGGCCGCATGGAACTTGAAGACAGCAGCTTCAGCCTGCGCCAGTTGCTGGCGCGCTGCATTTCGGTGATGAGCTTCAGGGCGGAAGAAAAAGGGCTTGAGCTGGTCGCGCAGATCGACGAAAACATTCCTGATGTGCTGCGCGGTGATTCGCTGCGCGTTGAGCAAATCCTGCTCAATCTGCTGAGCAACGCGGTTAAATTCACCGCCAGCGGTCGCATCGAGGCGCGTATCGGACTGCAGTCAAAAATAGGCGCCCGCGTCTGCCTGAACATCGAAGTCGAAGACAGCGGCATCGGCCTGAGCGAAGAAAGCCTCCAGCTTCTGTTCCAGCCATTCTCGCAGAGCGATACTTCGATGAGCCGAAAATTCGGCGGCACCGGGCTGGGTCTGGCGATCTGCAAGCATCTGGCCGAGCTGATGGGCGGCGAGATCAGCGTCAGCAGCCGCGAAGGCAGCGGCGCCACTTTTTGCGTCAAACTCTGGCTGGCACTGGGCGACGTCAGCGAACTGGCGGCCGCCGAGCAGCCGCTGGATCAGGCCATGCTACCGGCGTCTTACCGCGATGCCCGCGTGCTGGTGGTTGACGATCAGTTGTTCAACCGCGAAGTGGTTGAGGGATTACTCGCTGTTGTCGGCATTACCCCGCACATGGCAGGCAACGGGCAGGAAGCCGTCGACCAGCTGCTCAAGGCCGGCCCGAACACCTTTGATCTGGTGCTCATGGATATCCAGATGCCGGTGATGGACGGCCTGACCGCGACCCGCATCATCCGCAATGTGGAAGGATTCGGACAACTGCCGGTCATCGCCATGACCGCACATACGATGAAGCACGAGAAGGCCATCGGTAGCGCAGCGGGAATGAGCGGCCATATCGGCAAACCGTTCGATGACCTCGGCTTCTACCGTACCCTGGCAAAATGGCTGCCGCGCAGCAAATACAGCGACCAAACGACTGCGCTGCCGCGCCCGGCGCTGCCGGAGGCCGGTAACCTGCCTGCCATGCGCGGCATCGACACGCACGGCGGCCTGGCGCTTTTTGTTGGCGACGAGGCGCGCTACCGGCACTGGCTGACCAACTTTGTCGAAGAAGCGCCCGGCTATGTGACGCAGATTCGCGCGGCCGTCGCCAGTGGGCATCCGGAACAAGGCAGCTCGTCGGCGCATATTCTCAAGGGGCGCGGCGGCATGCTCGGCATGGGCGAGTTGCAATCGATTGCGTCGGCACTGGAAATGGCGATGGATGCGCGCACGCCGGCCAGCCAGTTGCAGGAGAAAGCAATTCGGCTGGAACTGATCGCAATACAAATGTGTGAGGAAATCAACCGGGCATTCGGCTTCCCCACTGCGCCGGCGGTGATTCCCGAGGCTTTGCCCGAAGCATTGCCTGAGGGGCCGCTGCCGGAATCCATCGTACAAGTGATATCCCTGCTCGACGCCGGCGACGGCGACTGTGATGTTGCCGTGGCGCGCTGCCTGGAACAACTGGGCGAATCCGCCTGGGCACCGCGCCTGCAACAGGCACTGACGCACGTACAAAACTTTGACTTTGTTGCCGCTCGCAAGCTACTCTGCGGCGAAG
Organism: Rhodocyclaceae bacterium; assembly: GCA_044344385.1. Lineage (GTDB taxonomy): Bacteria > Pseudomonadota > Gammaproteobacteria > Burkholderiales > Rhodocyclaceae > CAJBIL01. The sequence continues at coordinate 7,219 of JBIJCY010000108.1, forward strand.
AAGCCGATCGGGCTGAAGGAGCGTAATTGATGGATAAAACCATACTACTGGTCGACGATGACCCCGCCGTACTTGGCGTGCTCAAAGAGTGCCTGCGCCCGCACTACCAGATCCGCATTGCCACCACCGGCAGTAAAGCGCTGGAGCTGGCGCGCATGCTGCCACTACCCGACCTCATCCTGCTCGACGTACGCCTCCCCGACATGGCAGGCTACGAAGTCTGCGCCGCGCTCAAGCAAGATGAAAAAACTGCGGCGGTTCCAGTCATTTTCCTGTCCAGCCATTCCGATGTCGTGAACATCACGCACGGTCTTGAAATTGGTGCGGTCGATTATGTAACCAAGCCCGTCGCCCCACCTATTCTGCTGGCCCGTGTAAAGACGCACCTGCGCCTGCGTGACCAGAGCGTCCACCTCGAAGATCTGGTCAGGGAACGCACGCAGAATCTTCAGTCAAAAACAGAGGAACTGCTGCTCAGCCAGGAGCTGACCATCGTTGCGCTGGGCTCGCTCGCCGAAACGCGCGACAACGAAACGGGGAATCATATCCAGCGCACGCGTTCCTATGTCGAAGTTATGGCCGGGCGGCTCGCCGTACTGCCACGTTACCGCGACACCATCAGCCCGGCCGAATGGGAAATGATGTGGCGCTCGGCACCTTTGCACGATCTTGGTAAAGTGGGGATTCCTGACCACATCCTGCTCAAACCGGGCAAACTGACCGTTGAGGAGTTCGAGGTGATGAAGCGCCATCCGGCAATTGGCCGTGATGCGCTGCGCGCGGCAGAGTTTCGCGCTCACAGTACGGATGGCTCGATCCTCCGGGTGGCAAGTGAAATCGCCTACTCGCACCACGAGCGCTGGGATGGCACAGGCTACCCAGAAGGCATAAGCGGCAAGGAGATCCCGCTCTCGGCACGCCTGATGGCGCTTGCCGACGTTTATGACGCATTAATATGCAAAAGAGTTTACAAGGCGGCGATACCGCACCATGTTGCTGTCGACATCATTCGCGACGGACGCGCAAAACATTTTGATCCGCAGATCGTCGACTGCTTCCTTGAAGACGTCGACGAGTTCCGTTACATCGCGTCGCGTTTCAGCGACGATGATGCCGATGCGAACTCCAATTCCAATTCCAATTCCAATTCCAATTCCAATTCCAATTCCAATTCCGAGGCCGCATGAGATGAGTGAAGCATTCCGAGTATTCGTCGTTGATGATGACGCATTTGTTCTCGACGTCATCCGTGGCATTCTCGAACCCGACTGTGCAGTAGAAACCTTCGCCGGTGTAGATGCCTGCCTGGCAAGGCTGGCAACACAAAAGCCCGACATGTTCCTGCTTGATGTACGCATGCCGGGCATCGATGGCTACACGTTTTGCCGGCAGATCAAGGATGACCGCAGCCTGAGCCATATCCCGGTGACTTTTGTTTCAAGCCACGACACCATCGATGCACGGCTGCGTGGCTACGATGCCGGCGGAGAAGATTTCGTCATCAAGCCTTTCCAGCCCGAAGAGATCCTGCGCAAGGTGCAGGTGGCACAACACATCGTGCAAGGCAAAAAATCGCTGCAAATGCAGGCCGACGATGCCGAGATGCTGTCGTCACTAGTGATGGCCAGCATGGATGAATACGCCATTCTCGTGCAGTTCATACGCAAGCTGATCACGCTGGATACCGATCACGAAATCGCTGCCGGCATGCTTGATCTGATGCAGCGCTACAAGCTTGAAGGCGTTGTGCAAACGAGAATCTCGCAGCGCACGCTTACGCTCAGCGCGCAAGGCGCCAACCTGCCGCTGGAAACCTCGGTGGTCGACCATGTG
>JBIJCY010000109.1:0-8959 GCA_044344385.1 Rhodocyclaceae bacterium
TTGGCATCTCGGTTGCGGCGGTGCGTCGCTTTCTTGAGCCGGCAGCGATCAACGGCGAGGCGGTCACCCTCGTTGCAGCGCTCGGCCTTGGTATCAACATCGGCGTCGCCTGGCTGCTCATGCACGGCGAGCAGACGATGAATACGCGTGGCGCCCTGCTGCACGTTCTCGGCGATCTGCTCGGGTCGGTGGCGGCGCTGGTCGCCGGTGCGGTGGTGATGTGGACCGGCTGGACAACCATAGACCCGCTACTCTCGCTGCTGATCTGTGCGCTGATGCTCGGCTCCAGCTTGCGCTTGCTGCGCGAAGTGTTGCAGGCGTTGATGGAGGGCGTGCCGGCGCATTTGTCGAGCGAAGACATCGGCCGCGCGCTGGCCGCCGTGCCGGGTGTTGCGTCGGTGCATGATCTGCATATCTGGACGCTGTCGTCGAAGCACATCGCATTGTCGGCGCATGTGCTGGTCGATTCGCTTGATGCCTGGCCGGGCGTTCTCGCTGCTGCACGTCACGTCCTTGCTGAACAGGGAATTACCCACGTCACGCTGCAGCCGGAGCCGGCGACACATCCTGTGCGCTGGATGCCGCAAAAAGTAGCAAGCGAGCAGTGATCCGTCATGACGCTCGCGCAACTCCCCGTTGATGCTGCGCTTTCAAGTCTCAAATCGCGCATCAGCGGGCTGACTTCCGACGAAGCCGCGCACCGGCAGATCGAGTTCGGTTTCAATCGCGTTGAGGCGGTGGTGCGTGAGCCGCTGTGGCTCACCTTCGGCCGCGAGTTCACGCATTTTTTCGCGCTGATCCTGTGGGTTGCCGCCGGGTTGGCTTTCTTTGCCGAGAGCCGCGAGCCGGGGCAGGGCATGTTCCAGTTGGCGATTGCCATTGTTGGCGTGATCCTGATCAACGGCGTTTTTTCCTTCTGGCAAACCTACCGTGCCGAGCAGGCGCTGGCGGCCCTGCGCAACCTCCTGCCGCAGCAGGTCAATGTGCTGCGCGACGAAAAACCGCAGACGCTGGCGGCCGAGCAACTGGTGCCCGGCGATGTGCTGCTGCTCGCTGAAGGTGACAAAGTGCCGGCGGATTGCCGGGTGATCGAAGCCTTCGATCTGCGCGTCAATCTCTCCACCATTACCGGCGAATCCCTGCCCAAGGCGCGCAATGCGGCGCCCGACCCCAACGCCTCGGCGCTCAATGCGAAAAACCTGCTGCTTGCCGGCACGCTGGTCGTCGCCGGCCAGTGTCAGGCCGTGGTGTTTGCCATCGGCATGCGTTCCGAGTTCGGCAAGATCGCCCATCTGACGCAGACCGTCGGCGCGACGACCTCGCCGCTGCAGCGTGAAATTGCCCGCCTGTCGCATCTCGTCGCGCTGTTGGCAAGCGGGCTGGGCGTCGTTTTCTTCTTTATCGGGCAGGCTATCGGGCTGCCCTTCTGGAGCAACCTGCTGTTCGCCATCGGCATCATCGTCGCCAATGTTCCCGAGGGGTTGCTGCCGACCGTCACCCTGTCGCTGGCCATGGCCACGCAGCGCATGGCGCGGCGCAACGCGCTGGTGCGGCATCTGCCGGCGGTTGAAACGCTGGGTAGCACGACGGTGATCTGCACCGACAAGACCGGCACGCTGACGCAGAACCGGATGAGCGTGAAGCGAATTTTTGCCGAGGGCGATTTCCGCGATCCGTATGCGCATCTGCCTGATGCCCTGCTGCGCGTTGCCGGCACTTGCCACACCCTGCGCTTTACCGACGGCAAGCCGCAGGGCGATCCGATGGAAAGCGCCCTGTGGGAGGTCGCGGCGCGCGGCAAGCTGGCTGAAGGCCGGCGCATGTGGTCGTCCGAGATTGCCTTTGACGCCGAGCGGCGGCGCATGTCGGTGATTGTTGCAGAAGGTGCCGAGCGTGCGCTGTACTGCAAGGGCGCGCCTGAGGTCGTGTTGCCGCTGTGCACGCAGATGCTGCAGGGCAGTCGGGCGATGCCGCTCGACGCAGCTATGCATGCGGCGCTGATTGCTGCGCAGGAAGAAATGGCCGGGCAGGGCTTGCGTGTGCTGACGCTGGCGTGGAAACCGTTGCCGGGGGATGAGTCTGCCGAAGAGAAGGGTTTGATCCTGTGCGGTCTCGTTGGTCTTGAAGATCCGCCACGCCCCGAAGTGCCGGCGGCGATTGCGCGCTGCCACTCGGCGGGTGTCAAGGTGATCATGGTCACCGGCGATCATCCGCATACGGCGCTGGCCATTGCTCGTGAAATTGGTTTGGTGCGTGGTTTGGTACCCGGAATTCAGCCCGAAGTGCTGATCGGTGAGATGCTGCCCAAAATGTCGCCGGCGCAACTGCAACTTGCGCTGGATGCCGACGAAATCATCTTTGCCCGCGTCACCGCCGAGCAGAAAATGCTCATCGTCCAGGCGCTGCAGCGCAAGGGTGAAGTCGTCGCGGTCACCGGCGACGGAGTGAATGATGCCCCCGCGCTGAAGGCCGCCGACATTGGTATTGCCATGGGCCTGTCCGGCACCGACGTGGCCAAGGAGGCGGCCGACATCATCCTGCTTGACGACAATTTCGCCAGCATCGTCAGCGCCATCGAGGAGGGGCGCGCGGTGTTTGAAAACCTGCGCAAATTCCTCACCTACATTCTCTCGTCCAACATTCCCGAGTTGGTGCCTTACCTCGCCTTCATGCTTTTCCGCATCCCGCTGCCGCTGACCGTGATCCAGATTCTGGCCGTCGATCTCGGTACCGACATGCTGCCGGCGCTGGCGCTTGGCGCCGAAGCGCCGCACCCCGGCCTGATGCAGCAAGCCCCGCGCGCGCGCAACGAGCGCCTGCTCTCCTGGGGGCTGGTCGTGCGCGCCTACCTGTGGCTTGGCGTGCTTGAAGCCGCTATCGCCCTGACGGCTTTCTTCTTCGTACTCGACGGTACCGGCTGGCGTTACGGCGACTGGATGCCGGCGGGCGATCCCGGTTATCTGCGCGCGACCAGCGCTTGTTTTGCCGGCATCGTCATCGCGCAGATGGTCAACGTCTTTCTCTGCCGTCACCCGCAGCAATCGGCGCTGCGCTTCCGCCTGTTCAGTAACCCGATGCTGCTTGCCGGGTTGGCGCTTGAACTCGCACTGCTCCTGCTGATTATCTACACGCCGTGGGGCAATGCACTGTTCGGCACCGCGCCGTTGGCGGCCGAGGTTTGGCTGCTGGTGTTGCCGCTGGCGCTGCTGATGGGCGGGCTGGAAGAAGGGCGCAAGGCGTGGGTGCGCTGGCGTTTGGTGAGGAAAGGCTCCACAGAGATATCCGGAACGGAATGACCGGAGTAGTATCGTCGAACAAACGTCGCCGCCGGTTCCCCCGGCAGGCCGGCGAAATTTCTGCAAGGGATGGCTGCATGACTTCGATTGTCCGCAAACGGCATTCGCTCAAAACCAGAATCACGCTCGCCACACTGCTCATCTTCGTGGTCGGTATCTGGTCGCTGACTTTTTACGCCAGCCGGATGTTGCGCGAGGATATGAAAAGTCTGCTGGGAGAACAGCAGTTATCGACGGTTTCCATGCTGGGCGTGGAAACCAATCGTGAACTGAGCGAGCGCATGAAGTGGCTGGAATCAGTCGCAGAAACAATCCCCCCGGCGATGTTGGGTAACCCGGCTGCTCTGCAGGAATTTCTGGCCCAGCGCCTGATCCTGCCAAGCCTGTTTAGCGGTGGCGGCATCATCTACAGCCCGGACGGTACTGCGATTGCAGACAGCCTTCCCGCAACCGGACGGATCGGCGTCAATTACATGGACATCGATACCGTAGCGGCAGCGCTGAAAGAGGGGAAGTCAACGATCGGCAGGCCGGTTATCGGCAAGAAACTGGCGGCGCCTGTTTTCGGCATGACAGCGCCGATCCACGATCCCCAGGGCAAGGTGATCGGCGCTCTGGCCGGTGTGGTGAATCTGGGCAGCCCTAATTTTTTGGACAAGATCACAGCCAACCATTACGGCAAGACCGGCGGTTACCTCCTCGTCGCGCCGCAGCACCGTCTGATTGTCACGGCTTCAAACAAGAGCCGCGTCATGGAAGCGCTTCCTGCCCCCGGCGTCAGCCCGATCATCGACCGCCGCAATCAGGGCTACGAAGGCACTGAAGTCTTTTTCATTCCAACGGGCGTTGAAGTGCTGAGTTCTGCCAGGAGCATTCCCATCGCGGGTTGGTATTTATCCGTGATCCTGCCGACTGAAGAAGCCTTTGCGCCGATCCGTGCGATGCAGCAGCGCATGCTGCAGGCGGCGATATTTTTAACCCTGCTGGCCGGCGTGCTGACCTGGTGGATGCTGCGCCGCCAACTCGCGCCGATGCTTGCTGCCGCAAAATCGCTGGCCAAGCAGTCGGCGTCAAGCCAGCCGCCGCAGCCCCTGCCGGTCACCACTGAGGATGAAATCGGTGAACTGATTGGCGGTTTCAATCAGCTGCTGGAGCGCCTGGGAAAACAGGATGGCGCTCTGCGCGAGAGTTACGAAGAGATTAGAAGCATTCTCGAAACTTCAATTGATGGTTTCTGGCGCGTTGATGCCGAGGGCCGGCTGCGCGAAGTCAATCCGGCTTACTGCCGGCAGTCGGGCTACACGCGCGAAGAACTGCTCGCCATGCACATCCCCGATCTGGAAGTGATGGAGGGTGCCACCGAAACCGCAGCGCACATTCGGCGCATTGTTGTGAGCGGCGGCGATCTGTTTGAATCGCGGCATCAGCGCAAGGACGGCTCGGTCTGGGATGTCGAGGTGAGCGTCATCTGCCGCAATATGGCAGGCGGGCAACTCTTTGTTTTTCTCCGCGACATTACGCAGCGTAAAAAGCTTGAGCGCCAAGTCAATGATCAGAAAGCGCTGCTCGAAGATTTGGTCGAACAGCGCACGACCGAGTTGTCCGTGGCGCTGCAGGACGCCAAGCTGGCCGATCAGAGCAAGGATGCCTTCCTCGCCAACATGAGCCACGCGCTGCGCACGCCGCTCAATGCGGTGATCGGCATGGCGGGCATGGCGCGCGCGCTGGGGACGGACCCTAAACAACTCGACTACCTCGACAAGATCACCACCTCGGGCAAGCATCTCAATCGCATCATCAACGACCTGCTTGATCTGTCGAAGATCGCTGCCGGCCACATCGAGATGGAAAACATCGCCTTCAGCGTGCGCGAGTCGGTACAACGGTGCGTTGCATTGATGTCCGATCGCGCGGCAGAAAAAGGCGTGGCACTGGTGGCGACGGTTGATCCGGCGCTGCCGGAGGATTTTCGTGGCGACCCTGCGCGGATCGAGCAGGTCATCCTCAACCTCCTCGGCAACGCCATCAAGTTTACCGCAACAGGGCGCGTTGAAATCCGTGTCAGCCTCAATGCGCGTGAGGAAATCGGCACTTGCGTGGCGATCGAGGTTGAAGATACCGGCATCGGGATGTCGCCGGAAGACCTTGAGCGGCTGTTCAAACCGTTTTCGCAGGCCGATGCATCGGTCAGCCGCAAGTATGGCGGCACCGGCCTTGGTCTGGCGATTAGCCGGCAACTGGTTGAGATGATGAACGGCGACATCAGCGTCAGCAGCCGTGTAGGGCAGGGCACTACCTTCAAGCTCAGAATCTGGCTTGATCAGGGAAATGGTGCAGAACAGTCCGCCAGCGTGCCGGATAGCCCGCACGCGCTGCCGGCGTACTACCGTGACGCCCGTGTTCTGGTTGCGGATGATCAACCGCTTAACCGCGAGATCGTCGAATCCTTGCTCGCTGCGGTCGGTATTGCGCCGCGCGTGGCGGAGGACGGTCAGCAAGCGCTCGACATTTTGATTGAGGCCGGCCCCGGCGTTTTCGATCTTGTCCTGATGGATATCCAGATGCCGGTGATGGATGGTCTGAGCGCCACCCGTGCGCTGCGCGCCCGTGCCGGCTTTGAGTCATTACCGGTCATCGCGATGACCGCGCATACCATGAAGCACGAGCAGGAAATTGCGCTGGAGGCCGGCGTTAACGGGCATATCGGCAAACCCTTCGATAGCATCAGCTTCTACCGCACGCTTGCCCAATGGATTCCCGCAGGCAAACAGGCGGCGGCTCCGTTGGTCGCTGCAGTGGTGGCAGAAGTGGTGGCAGAAGCGGTGGCAGAAGTGGTGGCAGAAGCGGTGGCAGAAGCGGTGGCAGAAGCGGTGCCAGTGGCGACTGAGACGGCGGCGCCGGTCACCCCGGCCGGCGACGTACGCGATCATTTGCGCGGGGTCGACCTGGTCAATGGTCTGGCGCGCTTTAACGGCAAAGAGGACCGCTACCGGCACTGGCTGGCCGATTTTGTTGAAAACGCCGGCGAGCTTCCCGGTCAGTTGCGCAGTGATCTTGCTGCCGGCCAGCCGCAGTCGGCGGCCAAGGCGGCACACACCTTCAAGGGGCGTGTTGGCATGCTCGGCATGGACGACCTGCACGGCATTGTTTCGGCGTTGGAGCATGCCTTGCGTGACGGGACCCCGGCGGAGGAATTGCTTCGCGCGCTGGAGAAATCGATTGGCGAAGTGCGCGAGGAATTGAGGCGATTTTTTGCCGGGGAGGGCGTGCCGGCTACGCCACGTCTTCTTGAAAAAGTGGTGTGGAAAGAAACCTACAGCGTTGGGGTGCCGGCGATGGATGCACAGCACAAGAAGCTGGTGAACATGATCAACCAGCTCGCCGATTGCCATGCGGAGCGGGGTGTTGGGGCTTCAGGATGTTTTCAGGAAATCCTTTCGGCGATGTTTGATTACACGCAGGTGCATTTCAAATCCGAAGAAGCTTATCTGCAAAAAATCGGCTACCCGCAATTGGCCGCTCATGAAAAAGAGCATCAGGTGTTTCTGGAGAAGGCGACGGCGCTTTCCATGGTCTCTCTGGATGGTGTTCAGGATAGCGCAGGCCTGTATGATTATCTGAAAACCTGGCTCCTTGACCACATTCTCCGGTCCGATATGCAATACCGCTTTTTCGTTGAAGGGGAAACAAAGCTGTAGGGTGCCCCCCCAGGGGGTTTCCTGCGGGGCACAATAACCGAAAGGCATTGCACCCTACGGGATTCGTTAAAGTTGCGTGGCTTTGGCCGGCAGGTCGTGAACTTTTCATCAAGGGATGTTTGCATGACTTCAATTGTTCTGACGCGACATTCGCTCAAAACAAGAATTACCTTCACCACGCTGCTTATCTTCGTGATCGGCATCTGGTCGCTGGCGTTTTACGCCAGCCGGATGCTGCGTGAGGATATGGAAAAACTGCTCGGCGAGCAGCAGTTTTCGACGGTTTCCATGGTGGCTGCCGAGATCAATGAGGAGCTGGGCGATCGCCTGAAGGCGCTGGAAGCCGTTGCCGGGAAAATCTCCCCGGGCCTGCTGGGTAATCCGGCTGCACTGCAAAAGTTTCTGGAAGATCGCCCTGCCGTTGAGAGTCAATTCAATGCGGGCGTTTTCATCACCGGGATGGATGGCACGGCGATCGCCGATGTGCCGCGCTCGGCTGGCCGGGTCGGCATCAATTATATGGACCGGGATTCGATGGTTCGCGCGCTCAAAGAGGGCAAATCGAACATCGGCAAGCCGAGTATCGGCAAGAAGCAGCAGATTCCGGTCTTTGTGATGGCCGTGCCGATTCTTGATCCGCAGGGCAAGGTTATTGGCGCACTGGTGGGGGTGCTTTACTTAAGCAAGTCCAATTTTCTGGACAGGATCATCAGCAACATTTACGGCAAAACTGGAGGTTACCTCCTGGTCGCGCCCCAGTACCGGTTGATTGTCACGGCTTCAGACAAGAAGCGGATCATGGAAACGCTTCCTGCCGCTGGTGTCAGCCCGATTCTGGATCGTTTCATTGAGGGGTACGAAGGGTCTCGTGTTTTCATCAACCCGGCGGGGGTCGAAGTGCTGGCCTCGGTCAAAGGCATTCCCGTCACCGGTTGGTACGTGGCGGCGATCCTGCCGACCGAAGAAGCCTTTGCACCGATCCGCGCCATGCAGCAGCGCATGCTGCTGGCGGCGATTCTTTTGACGCTGCTGACCGGCGGGTTGACCTGGTGGATGTTACGACGACAACTCGCGCCGTTGTTTTCCGCCATGAGCGCACTGGCGACCTTCTCCGACGCAGATCAGAGCATGCGCGCCCTGCCGGTCAACCGGCCGGATGAAATCGGCAGTTTGATTAGCGCTTTCAATCGCCTGCTGGAAACGTTGGGGTTGCGTGAAGAATCGATGAAGGAGAGTGAAGCGCGTTATCGCACGCTGATCGAGTCGACTTCCGAAGCGATCCTTGTGCACCGGGAGGGTTCGTTTATCTTTGCCAATCCGGCTGCCATCCGGCTGCTGGGCGCGCAGTCTGCGCAGGATATTCAGGGGCGCTCGGTCTTCGATTTCATTCATCCGGACTTTCATCCCCTGATACAGGGGCGGATGAAAAATATTGCCGCTTTGGGCGGCGTTACACCGATTGCCGAGATCAAGGCGCTGCGGGCTGATGGCGTGGCCGTTGATGTGGAAGCCCAGGGCTCAATGATTGCTTACGAGGGCGCGCCGGCGGTGCAGGTCGCCTGGCGCGACATCACCGCGCGCAAGCAGGCCGAAGCGGTACAGGCGGAGCTGGCGATCATTGATAAGGAGCGCCAGTATTTGTCGGCGATTGTCGAGTCGTCCGAAAACTCGATCACGTCGGTGACGCTCAATGGTGTTTATACCAGCTGGAACAAGGGGGCTGAAAAGCTGTTCGGCTACAGTGCTGACGAGATGCTCGGTAATTCCATTTTTGCGCTGATATCGGATGATGATGCTGGCGCAGAGAAGGCGCGGCTGGAAAAAGTGGCGCGTGGTGAGTCGGTGATCGGCGAGGAGGCCGTCCGTATTCACCGATCCGGGCAACTCGTTCATCTATCGCTGTCGATTTCGCCGATCTATGATCGCGATGGCAAGATAATTGGCGCCTCGCGCGTTGCTCACGAC
>JBIJCY010000110.1:0-8873 GCA_044344385.1 Rhodocyclaceae bacterium
CCGAAGTCGGCGCAGCGCATGGCCTATTACCTGATGCAGCGAGACCGGCCGGGCGCCCAGCGTCTGGCCGATTCGCTGCAACTGGCGCTCGGCGCATTGCGCCACTGTCAGCGTTGCAATACCTTCACCGAAGCCGAGATCTGCGAGCGTTGCCTCTCCAGCAAGCGTGACGCAAGTTTGCTTTGTGTCGTCGAGACCCCGGTCGACATGAACATGATGGAGCAGACGCACGCCTACTCGGGGCTCTATTACGTCCTGATGGGGCGTGTTTCGCCGCTTGACGGCATCGGCCCGCGTGAGTTGGAGCTCGACCGATTGCTGGCGCGCGCCAGCGACGGGGTGGTGCAGGAAGTGATTCTGGCGACCAATTTCACCAACGAAGGCGAAGTGACGGCGCATTACCTGTCTGAAATGCTGAAAAGTCGCGACATCCGCGTTTCCCGTATCGCACGCGGCGTGCCGGTCGGCGGTGAACTTGAATACGTCGATGCCGGTACGCTGGCACAGGCGGTGCGCGAGCGCCGATCGCTTGCCGACTAGGGGTTTTGAGGCGTAGCCCATTTAAATCACAATCGGATTCGCGTATAATCTGCCGGTTTAGTTCCTACCATCTATTATTTCGTCCTAGGGATCTGCGCTATGAGCAAAGAATGCAAAGTTGACTGCGGCAGGCGGCGGCTGGTCGTCGCCACTGCAGCCGTTGGCGGGGCAGGGGCGGTGGCAGCGCTCGTGCCCTTCCTTTCAAGTATGCTGCCTTCCGAGCGTGCCAAGGCAGCCGGCGCGCCAGTTGAAGTCGATATCGGCAGCCTTGAGCCGGGTCAGATGATGACCGTCGAGTGGCGCGGCAAACCGGTGTGGATCATCAATCGCACCAAAGATATGCTGGATACGCTGACCAAACTTGCAGATGCAGTGGTTGATCCAAAATCTGACAAGACCATGCAGCCTGACTATTGCAAGAATGAGACGCGCTCGCTCAAGCCGGAAGTGCTGGTCGCCGTCGGTATCTGCACGCACCTTGGCTGCTCACCGTCGTCCAAGTTCAAAAAGGGCGCCGAAGAAGGCATGGGCGCCGAGTGGCTGGGCGGTTTCCTTTGCCCGTGTCACGGTTCCAAGTTTGATTTCGCCGGCCGTGTCTTCAAGAGCATGCCAGCACCGGATAACCTTGAAGTGCCGCCGCATACGTATCTCACCGATACGCGCATTCTCATCGGCGAAGACAAGAAGGGGGCGTAAGCGATGGCATCCGATACCCAATACGAAAAGTACAAGTCCGACGGCTCCCTGCAGGGGAAGGCGCTCGAATGGTTTGACGCCCGTTTCCCGGCGACCTCCATGTGGCGCGGCCACCTGTCCGAGTACTACGCACCGAAGAACTTCAACTTCTGGTATTTCTTCGGCTCACTGGCGATGCTGGTGCTGGTTATCCAGATCGTTACCGGCATTTTCCTGACCATGCACTACAAACCGGATGCTTCGGTTAATGCGAGCGGTATTCCGGTGGCTTTTGCCAGCGTTGAATACATCATGCGCGATGTGTCCTGGGGCTGGTTGATTCGCTACATGCACTCGACGGGCGCTTCGGCATTCTTTGTCGTTGTCTACCTGCATATGTTCCGCGGCATGCTGTACGGCTCCTACCGTCAGCCGCGTGAGTTGATCTGGGTGTTTGGCGTTCTCATCTTCCTGTGCCTGATGGCCGAAGCTTTCATGGGCTATTTGCTGCCCTGGGGGCAAATGTCCTTCTGGGGTGCGCAGGTGATCGTGAACCTGTTCTCCGCCATTCCGCTGATCGGTGATCCGCTGTCGTTGTGGATTCGTGGTGACTTCGTGGTTGGCGATGCAACGCTCAACCGCTTCTTCTCTTTCCACGTCATCGCCGTGCCGCTCGTTCTGCTAGGCCTTGTTGCTGCCCACATTCTGGCGCTGCACGAAGTGGGTTCGAATAATCCGGACGGCGTTGAAATCAAGAAGAAAAAAGGACCCGATGGTCATCCGCTCGACGGCATTCCTTTCCACCCGTATTACTCAGTGAAGGATATTGTCGGCGTCGTGGTCTTCCTCATGGTGTTCTCGATCATCGTCTTCTTCGCACCCGAAGGCGGCGGTTACTTCCTTGAGTACAACAACTTCCTGCCGGCTGATCCGCTGAAGACCCCGCCGCACATTGCGCCGGTCTGGTATTTCACGCCGTATTACTCGCTTTTGCGCTCCATGGTCTGGCCGATTTTCGGTATCGACGCCAAGTTCTGGGGTGTGGTCGCGATGGGTGCCGGTGTCGTCGTGTTTATCTTCCTGCCCTGGCTTGATCGCAGCCCGGTCAAATCGATTCGTTATCGTGGCCCGATTTACAAGACGCTGCTCACCATCTGGGTGATCTCCTTCTTCATTCTCGGCTTCCTCGGTACCAAGCCGCCGTCCTACGCTTTCTTCGGCGTGATTCCTGGCGGCCCGGTCACACAGATCCTGACTGCGTATTACTTCCTTTTCTTCATCACCATGCCGTGGTGGTCGAAGATCGACAAGTACAAACCCGAACCGGAAAGGGTGACGTTCAAATGAAAGCGAACAACATGAAGAAATTCCTGCTGGCGCTCCTGTTTGCCCCGATCACGGCCTTCGCTGCCGGCGCTGCGCTGCATCTGGACAAGGCGCCTGACGTCTCGGGCGACAAGGCGGCGCTGCAGAGCGGTGCCAAGACCTTCGTCAATTACTGTCTGAACTGTCATGGCGCAAGCTTTGTCCGTTACAACCGCCTGACCGAACTCGGTCTGACCGAGCAGCAGATCAAGGAAAACCTGATGTTCACCGCCGAGAAAATCGGCGAGCCGATGCGTGTTGCTGGGCGCCCGGCTGAACAGAAGCAGTGGTTTGGCGCAGCGCCGCCTGATCTTTCGCTGATCGCCCGTGCGCGGTCATCGGAAGACGGTACCGGTGCTGACTGGCTGTATACCTACCTGCGCTCGTTCTACCGCGACGACAAACGTCCGACCGGCTGGAACAACACCGTGTTCGAGAACGTTGGTATGCCGCACGTCTTGTGGGAACTTCAGGGTCAGCAAAAGCTGAACCATGAGTCGCACAAGCTGGAGCTTGTGGTGCCGGGCAAGATGGCAACCGCTGAGTATGATAAACAGGTTGCCGATCTGGTCGGTTTTATGGTGTGGATGAGTGAGCCGGGTGCGGGTTTCCGCAACAAGCTCGGTTACGGCGTTTTGGCCTTTCTCTGTGTTCTCTTCGTCTTCGCTTATAAGCTGAAGAAGGAATACTGGAAAGATATCAAGTAACACCAGAATCAGCGCCTGATTTTCAGGCCACGGCATCGCCAGCAAGCGCGCCAAAAGCGCCATTGCAGTCGATGCCGATTCGTTTTTAAGGGTATTGATCATGATGAATCTCTATTCGGGAACCACCTGCCCGTTCAGCCACCGCTGCCGTATTGTCCTGTACGAAAAGGGCATGGATTTCCAGGTGATCGACGTCGATCTCTTCGCCAAGCCTGAAGACATCGCCATCATCAACCCCTATGGTCGCGTGCCCGTGCTGGTTGAGCGCGATCTCATCCTGTACGAGCCGAACATCATCAACGAGTACATCGACGAGCGCTTCCCGCATCCGCAACTGATGCCGGCCGACCCGATCATGCGCGCACGTGCGCGTCAGCTCCTGATCACCATGGAGCGCGAAGTCTTTTCGTACATCGAAGCGCTGGAAAAGAACCAGAAAACTGCCGACAAGTCACGTCAGCAAATCCGTGATCGCCTGACTGAAATGGCGCCGGTTTTCGTCAAGCAGAAGCACATGCTCGGTGAAGATTTCTCGATGCTCGATGTGGCCATCGCACCGTTGCTCTGGCGTCTGGATCATTACGGGATCGAGTTGCCGAAGTCAGCGGCTTCGCTGATGAAATATGCCGAACGTATTTTCAGCCGTCAGGGTTTCATTGACGCACTGACGCCGTCTGAAAAGGCTATGCGTAAGTAAGCAGGTATTGCCCAGAAACGTCCGGCGTCATTCGCCGGACGTTTCGTTTCTGTCGCATTGTTTTTCCCGGGGGCGCCCATGGATCTGCCATCTACCAAACCCTATCTGATACGTGCCATTCACGAGTGGTGCTGCGATAACGGATTTACCCCGTATATTGCCGTGCTTGCCGACCAGAATGCGCGTGTGCCGCGCGAATTCGTGCGCGACGGACAGATCGTTCTCAACATCGGCTACGACGCAACCGGTCATCTCAACATTGCCAACGAAGGCATCACCTTTCAGGCACGCTTTGGTGGCGTGGCGCGCGAAATCTCGGTGCCGATCGGCAATGTCACCGCCATTTATGCCCGTGAAAACGGTGCGGGAATGGCCTTTGAGCCGGATGGTGAAGCGCTTGCGGCCGACAGCGCCGGGATCGCAGACGCAGGGCCGGATGTCGAGCCGGAACCGCCCTCTCCTTCGTCACCTCCACCGGCCGGACGCCCCAAGTTGCAGCGTATCAAGTAGCCTGCCCTTTCATGATGCGCTGAGTACCCGCAGCGCACCATGATGAAGCATCGCCTGCCTGATTTACCCCGGGACTCCGGCTAACTCATTGATTTGCATCCATGGCATACCTGTTGCTGAACAGAGCGCAGGAGTGTAATTCATGAGCCAGCTAGTCAAATCCACGTGTTGTTACTGCGGAGTCGGTTGCGGTCTGCTGATCGAAACCGACAACAATAAAATTGTCAGCGTACGCGGTGATCCCGAACACCCTGCCAATCTTGGCCGCCTGTGCACCAAGGGCGCCACGCTGCAGCAAACGGCGCGTGCCGACTATCGACTGCTCACCCCGCAGCTTCGCCTTCAGCGTGATGTGCCGCGTCAGCCGGCGAGTTGGGATCAGGCCCTCGACCATGCTGCGAGTCGCTTTGCCGAAATCATCCGCGAGCACGGGCCGGATAGCGTTGCCTTCTATATCTCCGGGCAATTGCTCACCGAGGACTACTACGTATTCAACAAGCTCGCTAAAGGACTGATCGGCACCAACAACGTCGATACCAATTCGCGTTTGTGCATGTCCTCTGCCGTTGCCGGCTACAAGCAAACGCTGGGCGCTGATGCGCCGCCGTGCAGTTACGAAGATATCGCTTTGGCAGACTGTCTGTTGATTGCCGGTGCCAATCCGGCAGTCGCCCACCCGATCATTTTTCGCCGTATCGAAGATGCAAAAGCGGCCAATCCGCAACTCAGGATTGTTGTCATCGATCCGCGGCGCAGCGAAACGGCGGAACTCGCCGACCTCCACCTGCCGCTCAAGCCGGGCACCGATATTGCGCTGCTCAACGGCATGCTGCATGTTTTGCTGGCGGAAGGCCTGCTCGATCGTGACTACATCGCCGGGTATACCGAAGATTTTGCCGCCCTTGAGCAAATCGTTGCCGCCTACCCGCCGAGCGTTGTCGCCGAGATCTGCGGATTGCCCGAAGCCGACATCGTGCAGGCGGCGCGCTGGTTCGGTACTGCAAAAGCAGCACTCTCACTCTACTGTCAGGGGCTCAACCAGTCGTCGCACGGCACGCATAACAACGCCGCGTTGATCCACCTTCACCTTGCTACCGGCCAGATCGGCAAACCCGGCGCAGGCCCCTTCTCGCTGACCGGACAGCCTAATGCCATGGGTGGGCGCGAAGTGGGCGGCCTCTCCAACCTGCTTTCGGCACACCGCGATCTGGCAAACCCCGCGCATCGTGCCGAAGTGGCGCGTCTGTGGGGCGTCTCTGATGTGCCGGAGAAACCGGGCAAGGCCGCAGTCGAACTCTTTGCTGCATTGAAGCGCGGCGAAATCAAGGCGGTATGGATCGCCTGCACCAATCCCGCGCAATCGCTGCCCGATCAGGGCGAAGTACGCGCCGCGCTGCAAGCCGCTGAATTGGTCGTGCTGCAGGAAGCCTACGGCAACACCGATACCGCCGATTACGCCGACGTCATGCTGCCGGCCAGTTCGTGGGGTGAAAAGGAAGGGTCGGTTACCAATTCAGAGCGGCGCATCACGCACATCACGCCAGCGATAAGCGCAGCGGGCGAGGCGCGCCACGACTGGGAGATCGTCGTCGACTTTGCCAAGCGTCTTGGCCACAAGCTCGGGCAGCCGCTCGCCGAAAAACTCTTCCCCTACACCTGCGCCGAAGATATTTTCAACGAGCATCGTGAGAGTACGCGCGGTCGTGATCTTGATATCACAGGCTTGAGCTACGCCCTGCTCGACGCGCAGGGGCCGCAGCAGTGGCCGTTCGCCGAGGGAGCGAGCACTGGCAAGCCACGTCTCTATGAGGACGGGATCTATCCAACCGCCAGCGGCCGCGCACGCTTTGTCGCCGTCGAGCACCGGCCGACTGCCGAAGCGACCGATACCGACTACCCGATCAGCCTGCTCTCCGGCCGGCTGCGTGACCAGTGGCATGGCATGAGCCGTACCGGCACGGTGGCTCGCCTGTTCAACCTCGACGACGAGCCGCTGCTCGCCATGCATCCCTGCGACATGCGTCATCGCGGCCTCGCGCCGGACGATCTGGTGAATGTCAGCAACCGGCGCGGCAACATCGTCGTACGGGTCAGTGAAGGCGCCGGCTTGAAGCGCGGCAGGGCTTGGCTGCCGATGCACTGGGGCAACCGCTTCATGAATAGCGCCGGGGTCAACGCGCTGACCATTTCCGCCTGCGATCCGTACTCGCAGCAACCTGAACTCAAGCATGCAGCGGTCGCCATCGACAAAGCCGACCTGCCATGGCAGCTGGTGGTGTTGCGCAAGTGTGCGGCGGGTGAGCTTGAACCGCTTGCACTGCTCGACAAGGCGCGCACGCTGCTTCCGGCGTTCGCCTATGCCAGCGTCGGTCTCTACGGGCGCGCCGCGCCGCTGGTGATTTTTCGTGCGGCGACGAAAGCGCCTTTGTCAGACGCGCAGTTGCAGGAAATCGACGCACTGTTTGGTCTGGCCGATGAAACCTCAGCGATTGTTTATGCAGACAAACAGCGGCAGATCAGCAAACGTGCAGTGACGCTCGATGGCCAATTGCTTGGCGTTCGTCTTGCCGGTGAGACACTCGCCCAGTCCTGGCTCAAGGATGTGATGGCCGACGATACGCTCGACGCGACGCTGATCCGCTGGGCGGTGGCGCCGATCGGCAAGGCGCCGGGCAAGCTGCCCGAGAAAAGCCGCGTTGTTTGCAAATGCGCCGATGTCACCGAGCAGCAGATCAAAACCGAATTGGCGCAGGGCGCGAACTTCGCGATGCTGCAAGACAGGCTAAAATGCGGAACCTTCTGTGGTGCTTGCGTGCCGGAGCTCAAGCAGATGGCGGCCTTGCCGGCCAAAATAGAAATTCCTGCCTGACCCTAATCAACGGAAAAACATGAGCTACGCACACATCATCAAGGAAATCGGCCGTGGCGCCGAAGGGTCGCGCGACCTGTCGGTTGAAGATGCGCGGCAGTTGTACGGCGCCATGCTGGACGGCGGCGTCGCAGACCTCGAACTCGGCGCCATCCTCATCGCGCTGCGCATGAAGGGCGAATCGAACGACGAAATGGTTGGCTTTCTCGCCGCAGCCAATGAGCGCGTCAGCCCCCTGCAAGCGCCTTCCAGCCGTATCCGGCCGGTCGTCATTCCGAGCTACAACGGCGCGCGCAAGAGTGCCAACCTGACCCCCTTGCTGGCCATGTTGTTGCAGCGTTTTGGTGTGCCGGTGGTCGTTCATGGTCTGCTAGAAGGCTATGGCCGCGTTACCAGCGGCCACATCTTCCGTGAGCTGGGTATCCTGCCCTGTGCCAGCACCAGCGCGGCGCAACAGGCCATCGACGAGAAGGGGTTGGCCTTCGTGCCGCTTTCGGCCATCGCCAGCGGGCTGTCTGATCTGCTTTCCAAGCGCGCCATTCTCGGCGTTCGTAACAGTGCGCACAGCCTGGTGAAAATGCTCGATCCCTTTCATGGGCAAGGCCTCATTCTTGCTGCCGCAACGCACCCGGCGTACATGGACATGATGCGCGAGGTGTTCGGCCAGATGCGCAGCCATGCGCTGCTGTTTCGTGCAACTGAGGGGGAACCATTCGCTAATCCGAAGCGCCGTCCTTGCATTGAACATCTGCACGATGGGGCCTGTGAAGTGCTCTTTGAAGCCGAGCACGATAGCCTCAAATCACTGCCGCATTTGCCTGAAGATGCTGAGGCAAAGACCACGGCCGCGTGGATGCGTACCGTGCTCGACGGTCATTCGCCACTGCCGCAGCCGATCGCCAACCAGCTTGCCTGCTGCCTGTACGCCAGCGGTTATGCCGATGACTTTAATCAGGCCAAGGCAATCGTTGCGGTGGATGGCAACGGGCTGGCGATTGCCTGAAGTACGGACAATCGTTCTCTCCGGCACCGCGAACCATATCGAGTGGGTTCTGTCCGATGCATGATGGCCCATGAAGTGTAGTGGCCTTTTCTGTTTTCTAACGGTCAAGGAGGGTTTATGGAAATGCGATCCGGTTTCATGTTTTCAGTGCTCATGCTTTCTCTGTGCGGCGTAGCGCAAGCCGATGTGAGTGTTCAGATGACGATGGTCGATGATAAAGGGATGGGGCAGCCCGTGGGTCAGGTGCTGATTTCCGAAACCCCTTATGGCGTGGTATTCACTCCTGCGTTGACCGGCATTGCACCAGGCTTGCATGGTTTCCATGTGCACGAAAATCCTAGTTGTGAACCTAAGGATATGAACGGAAAGATGGTGCCGGCACTGTCGGCGGGCGGTCATTTTGATCCGGCAGGAAGCAAGCGGCATGGTCTGCCATGGGGTGACGGGCACCTCGGCGATCTGCCGGCACTGTTTGTCGATGCCGCAGGCACCGCCAACAACCCGGTG
>JBIJCY010000111.1:0-8851 GCA_044344385.1 Rhodocyclaceae bacterium
GGCTTGTTTGACATCGCCGAAATCTACGACAGCAAGGGAATCAAACTTGCCGAATCGCTGAGCGGTGATGGCGCTGCAGTGGAATCATCGATACCCAAGCATGGCGCACCGAAGTACACCATTGCATCTTATGAAAGCATCGTGCTTCCCGACGGCGGCTGGGCCTTGCAAATCTTTGTTCCTCTGCGTGATTCTTCTGCCAATCCAACCGCCCCTGTTACAGGCTATTTTGAAGGCGTCCGCGTTGTTCCGGCATGGCAACAGAAGCAAATTTTCGCCAGTTCCCTGACTGTCGCACTGATGGTCTTTCTGGCGTCACTGCTGTGTGGTGGCGTGCTCTATCCAGTCGTCGTACGCCTGTCGAAAGACAACGAACGCAAGGCGCGCGAAGTGCTCGATTCGCACATCTCGATGATGGAAGCACTTGGCCGTGCCATTGCCAAACGCGATTCCGACACCGGCGCTCACAATTACCGGGTTGCATGGATTGCTGCGCGCATCGCCGAGCGAATGAGCCTGAGCGGGAGCGCAATGCAGGCGCTGATTGCCGGCAGTTTTTTGCATGACGTTGGCAAAATCGGGATTCCCGACGCGATCCTGCTCAAGCCCGGCAAACTCGATGATGCAGAGTTCGTCATCATGCGCACTCACGTTGATCAGGGCGAAGCCATTGTTACCGGCATGGGCTGGCTCGACGGCGCCAATGAAGTGGTCGCTGCGCATCACGAAAAGTGGAATGGCTCCGGATACCCACGCAAACTTTCCGGCGAGGCGATACCACTTGCGGCGCGTATCTTTGCCGTAGCCGATGTCTTCGATGCGCTCTGCTCAAAACGCCCCTACAAGGAGCCCATGGGATTTGATGCAGCCATGGCGATTCTGGAAAAAGACACGGGCAGCCACTTCGACCCGGCGGTCATGGCGGTGTTTCGTGCAATGGCAGCGGAAATTTTTAATCGTCTGGCAAACAGCAGCGAAAGTGATTCGCGCCAACTCCTTGAAGACTGCATACGGCGGCACTTCGAAATCCAACTCGATTCGTAATGTGACGTTAGCAACCTGAACGCAGCGAGAATCTATTCAATGAAAATTACTGATCTTGACGACGGCCACGAAGATACGGCACACAGCGTTGCAGCACGCGCCGCTGCGGCATCAAGAAGCACCTGGGTCAGCGTCGCGGTCAACATTGTTCTATCGACCACACAAATCCTGGTTGGCATTTTTGCCAAATCACAGGGACTGATCGCCGACGGCATTCACTCACTTGCCGATCTGGTTGCCGACTTTGTCGTTCTTTTTGCCAGCCATCACAGCAAAAAGGAAGCCGATGCAGACCATCCCTACGGTCACCAGCGCTTCGAGACTGCTGCTTCGCTGGTTCTCGGCGGCCAGCTGCTCGCCGTCGGTGTCGGCATGCTGTGGTCGGCGTTCAAGAAGCTGGAAAATCCGGGCAACGTACCTGAAGTTCATATTCTGGCGCTGTGGGTCGCCATTGGCGCTTTGGCCGCCAAGGAGCTTTTGTTCCGCTACATGCTGCGCGTCGCCAAGCAAGTCAAATCCAGCATGCTCATCGCCAATGCCTGGCATGCCCGCTCGGATGCCGCATCATCACTCGTTGTCGGACTGGGCATCATCGGCAACCTGCTCGGCTACCCCATCCTCGATCCGATCGCAGCCTTGATCGTCGGTTTCATGGTCAGCAAGATGGGCTGGGAATTCGGATGGGATGCGCTGCACGACCTGATGGACCGAGCAGCGGACGACGAAGAGGTGCATGCCATAAGCCAAACGCTTGTCGAAACGCCCGGTGTCATCGGTGTTCATGACCTGCGCACCCGCAAGATGGGCGACATGATCGTCGTCGATGCCCACATTGAAGTTGATGCGTCGATCTCCGTCGAGTCCGGCCACAACATCGCGGTACTGGCCCGGCAAAGAGTCATGCAACGACACCGGGTTCTCAACCTGATGGCGCACATCGACCCGGCATTCCGACCTGATCTGGACCACGTTCAAAAAGTTGAAAACCCGTCATGATTAATCACAGAAAAATGACTGCCATTTCCTGCCGTACAGAAAAGAGTGACTGGATCACCCGCAACGACTTCGCACCCTATTGCCTGCCCAAGCGAAAGCATTTTCGAGTGCTTTGAAACGCATGAGCAAACCCCTCACCTCCGAACTTTTCGCCGAGCTTTCTGGCGATCTTTCGGCACTCGACACCGCCGGCCTAAAACGCCGTAGACGCACGCTGGAAGCGCCTTGCGGGCCGCTGGCCGTGGTCGACGGGCGGCAGCTGATCAGTTTCTGCAGCAATGATTATCTGGGCCTGGCCAACGATCCCGCACTGATTTCGGCAGCCTGCGCCGGCGCAAAAATTTGGGGGGTCGGCAGCGGCGCCTCGCACCTTGTCAGCGGCCATCAAGCGCCGCACGAAGCGCTCGAAAAAAAGCTGGCTGCTTTCACCGGTTTCCCACGTGCCCTGCTTTTCTCAACGGGCTACATGGCCAACCTCGGCATCGTTCCGGCACTGGTCGGGCGCGATGATGCGGTATTTTCCGACAAACTCAACCACGCCTCGCTGATCGACGCCATCCAGCTTTCGCGCGCCGAAAGCAAACGTTATCCGCATGCCGATCTGGACGCGCTTGAGCGCCTGCTCGCTGCGAGCAAGGCCAAACGAAAACTGATTCTTACCGACGCTGTGTTCAGCATGGACGGCGATCTGGCGCCTTTGCCAGACTTGCTGGCGCTGGCCGAACGTTTCGATGCCTGGCTGGTGATCGACGATGCACACGGCTTTGGCGTACTTGGCCCGCAGGGGCGCGGCAGCCTGGCGCATTTCGCGTTGCCGCAATCGCAACGCGTCATTTACATGGGTACGCTGGGCAAAGCGGCCGGCGCTTCGGGGGCCTTTGTCTGCGCCCACGAAGCCGTCATCGAGTGGCTGTTGCAGCGCGCCCGAACCTATATTTTTACCACCGGTTCCAGCCCGCTGATCGCCAGTGCGCTAATCGCCAGCCTTGAACTGATCGAGAGTGGCGATGCGCGGCGACAGCATCTGTGGCAACTCACCGCGCAACTGCGCGACGGACTGGCCGAAACACGCTGGCAACTGCTGCCTTCACCCACCGCGATCCAGCCGGTCATCATCGGCGACAATTTCGAAGCGCTACGCGTTGCCAATGCGTTGTACGAACGTGGTCTGTGGGTGCCGGCGATCCGTCCACCCACGGTACCAAAGGATACGGCTCGCCTGCGCGTTTCGCTGACCGCCGCGCATACGGCGCAGCAGGTCGGACAACTGATCGATGCGCTGAAGGATCTCGCGTGAGCGGCAAGATCATCGGCAGCGGCCCCGACCTTGCACTGATCCACGGCTGGGGGCTGGGCAGTGCGGCGTGGGAGCCCATCTTGAAAACGCTCACGCAACGTTGCCGCGTGCATCTAATCGATCTGCCGGGCTATGACGGGCAACCGGCGAGCCATGCCGACTTCACGCAAACGGCGCAGGCTCTGATGGATTCATTGCCCGACGGCGTCACCCTGTGTGGCTGGTCGCTGGGTGGCATGCTGGCACTGCGGGCCGCGCTGCTTGCCCCGCAAAAGATCGCCCGCCTGATCCTCGTTGGCAGCACGCCGAGTTTCATGCAACGTGACGACTGGCTCACCGCCCAGGCGCCCGATTTGCTCGACACCTTTGGCGACGCCGTCGCACAAAATGCAGCGACAACACTGCAACGCTTCATCGCGCTGCTCAATCAGGGCGACGCACAGGCACGTCCGATCAGCCGCGCCCTTGCCAGCCGGACGCTGGGTGGCGAATTGCCCGACACAACGACACTGACACGCGGCCTCGGCTGGCTGCGCAATATCGACCTGCGCGCGCAAGTGCCATCCATCGCCCAGCCCACCCTGCTTATTCACGGCGAGCGTGACCCACTGATGCCACTGGCTGCCGCACACTGGCTACGCGAGGCGTTGCAACAGGCACGTCTTGAAACCTTCGCCAACGCCGCGCACGCTCCCTTCCTCGCCGACCCTGAACGCTTTGCCACACTGGCGGGCGATTTCTGTCATGAAAAATGAACCCGCTACCGCCTAAGCACCGCGTCCGCGAATCCTTTGACCGCGCCGCCGCTTCCTACGATGCCGCCGCCGTGCTGCAAAGAAAGGTCTGCGAGCTGCTGCTCGCCGGCTTCAACCTCCCGGCAACAGGGGTGGCAACAACGACCCTGGACATTCTCGACGCCGGCTGCGGTACCGGCTATGGCGCTCGCCTGTTGCGCACGCGCTGGCCGGCAGCGCACCTGAGCGTCGCCGACTTCGCGCCGGCCATGCTCGAACTGGCACGCAAAGATGCCGACGCCTGCTTTAACGCCGACATCGAAAAACTCCCCTTCACCAGCCAAAGCTTTGACGCCTGGTGGTCGAGCCTGACCATCCAATGGTGCGATGCCGACACGGTGTTCGCCGAAGCCGCACGCGTGTTGCGGCCGCAAGGCCGGCTTGCGGTGAGCACACTTGGCCCCGGCACATTTCAGGAACTGCGCAGCGCTTTCAGCGCAGTCGATCGCTATCGCCACACCCTGCCCTTCAGCGAGCCCAAGGCGATCAGCGAAGCACTTCAACGCGCCGGATTTTCCGCCATCGCCGTGCACCGCGAAACGCTTACCCTGCACTATCCCAATCTAAAATCCCTGCTGCGCGCAGTCAAAGGAATCGGCGCCAATGCGGTTGGCGCGGGCGCGCGCACAGGTATGATGGGACGCCATGCGTGGCAGGCACTGGAAACAGCGTACGAGAAGCAGCGCACGCCCGAAGGCCTGCCCGCCAGTTATGACGTGATACTTGGCTACGCCGAACGATGAAAACAACTGCAAAACCCGCCTGGTTCATCACCGGTACCGACACCGAAGTCGGCAAAACCTTCGTTGCTTGCGCATTGCTGCACGCGCTACGCGCACGCGGACTGAAGACGTTGGGTATGAAGCCGGTGGCGGCCGGTCTCGATAGCGAAGGGAAAAACGAGGATGTCGAGCAGTTGATCGCTGCGTCTTCATTTCCGGCGCCACACGAACTGATCAACCCCTACGCCTTCCGCGCTGCGGTGGCACCACACATTGCCGCCGCCGAAGACGGCCGAACGATCGAGCTGGCGAAGATCGTTGCCGCCTTCGATCAGTTGCTCGGGCAGGCCGATGCCATTCTGGTCGAGGGGGTCGGTGGCTTCTGCGTACCACTCGGACCCAATGTCGACACCGCAGACCTTGCCGTCGCACTCAATCTGCCGGTCATCCTCGTTGTCGGCATGCGCCTCGGCTGCATCAACCACGCTTTGCTCACCCAACAGGCAATCACCACGCGTGGCCTGACGCTGGCCGGCTGGGTGGCCAATCGTATTGATCCGGCAATGTCACGCTTTGAGGAAAATCTGGCGGCGCTGAAAACGCGTATCAATGCACCGCTGCTTGGTGTGGTGGCCAACGGAACGACGCCCGAACAGGCGGCACCAACGCTACTGCTGCCATATTAGACAAAAAACATGCTGCTCGAATTTCGTGACTGACATGCTCGCCACATCCCGCTACGCTGCATCTCCTTCGGGAAATCCGTACATGCTGTGAAACTAGCGATGTCCCAGAACGGCCTCAACGGTCGTTCAAGGTTTTCGCCCCAATGACAGCTTCGAGCAGTAGCCGACGGCCAAGGAAGATGACTACTCAGCAGTCGCCAACTTAGGCGACAAGTTATGATACTGAAACCCTTGCCGATTAAGGGTTCACGGTATGCAGTGTGTAGTTCAACTTGGCGACTTGTGAGGAAAGAATATCAGCAATTCTCATTTCAAACGATTGTTAAAAATCAAACACTTAAAACAACTCTGCATTTCGAAAATGTATCAATGGATACGACAATTCTCGATGATTATGTGGGATTATCGCTGACAAACGGTCCACTCCATGACAAAAACCTATTTCGACTTCAGTTGGGAACGACTGCTAGAATATTGCGATATTTAACACATTGATTTTATGATTGTTTTTAAATGAGAATTGCTGAAAGAATATTGTTCTGACGACGCAATGATTGATTCCGTGCCTTTTGAGGTCAGGTCCAATCCACATTGCTGCCACTCAACAAGTGGCGGTAGAGAAATTTTGAGTGTTTTTTATTGCGACGGCTGGAAAATTTTGACCTGCCGAATAGGTGGAAGCCTTCACAGAGGCGGACAAATTGTGCGAAGGCAAAAGCGATCGCAAGCGGGTACCGTCGTGACGTCTCAATACCAGAGGCCGGTCAACCAAGAGCCAGCGCACCGGCGCACATCAGGCAATGCGGCCCCCGATGGCGAGTGCCGCCGAACTAACGAACAGCATAAGTGACTCAAAGTCGTTCAAGCTTTGATTCTACGTAAATACCGATGCTCGAAATAGCGCTTTGCCCAGTGGAAGATGCGCGACGACGGCAATCACCGAGATTTCAATGGCGGTAACGTCCAGCCCCTGCTCGGCGAGCCACACCGAGTTGCGCCCCTCGCCGTCGGCAACCGACAAGGCCGTTCGCCCATTCTGCAAAAGCACCGCACGATGGGCGAGAAAACGGTTCGGCTCGGTACCGAACAGATACGCCTCGCCGGCATCCCGGTAGCGATTGCCCCAGATGACTTCCTGATTCATTTGGTGATTGCCCTTTGCTGACAGATGGCTATCGGGCGCGCCAGGAAAAATGGCAGCTTACGCACGCGTTGGTCAGGCTGGGCAGGAGCGCCAGCGTCCGCTCGCGATCTCCAGCCTGGGCAGCCTTGGCGAAATCGCTGGCAGCACGATGGCCCTCAATACCCAGGGCGTGCATGGCGGGCGGCATGTGCGGGCCGGGGCGCGCGTCGAACGGCTTGCCGCGATGCTTACCCTGTGCGGAGAGGCCGAGTTTCTGCTCGGCAATGTCGCCGGCCTCCTTCAATTTGTTGGCCCCGACCAGCGCGAGAATTTCGTTGAGGGTCGCCAGATTGTCGAGCATCTCCTGCCGCAGTGTTTCCTGCGCAGGTGGCGGCAACGTGGCCAACTGGCGCTGATCGTCGGCCAGGGCGGGGCCCGAGAGCAGCAGGCCGATGGCCCAGAGATGACGCAAGTGGCGGTAGCCAGTTCGCTGCGCATTGACAGGTTTCATGACATTCTCCAGTTCAAAAATTCAGCATGCCGTATAGGGGTGGATTGCGGTTCAAAGCGTTCGCCCCTCGCCGGCTTCCTCATACGTGCACCCATCACGAATATGATAGATGCGCTTGAAGGTCGGGATGATCTTCTCGTCGTGGGTGACGACAATGATCGCCGTATTGTATTGCTGCGCCATGTCGTTGAGGATGCGCATGACCGCCAGGGCGCGTTCGCTGTCGAGCGGCGCGGTCGGTTCGTCGGCGAGAATTACCGGCGGCTGATTGGCCAGCGCACGGGCGATCGCCACACGCTGTTGTTCACCACCGGAGAGTTGTGATGGCTGTGCCTTGGCGCGATGCCCCACATCAAGCGCTGCGAGAAGTTCGACAGCTCGTTGGCGCGCGACACCATTGGCTCGCCCGGCGAGCATTGGCAGCAAAGCGACGTTGTCGGTAACGTCGAGAAACGGAATCAGATACGGCGCCTGAAAGACGAAGCCGATCTTGTCACGGCGCAATGCGGTGAGGTCGGAAATCCGCCAGGCATTGTCATAAATAAGTTCATCGCCGAGTTTCATGCGACCACCGCTTGGTTCAATGACGGCCCCCAGGCATTTGAGCAGTGTGCTTTTTCCCGAACCGGAAGGGCCTACAAGACCGACCACCTCGCCCGGTGCGACGGTCATATTCACGTCTTTCAAGGCATCGACTGCGGTATCGCCCTCACCGTAGCGCTTACGCAAGCCTTCGATGTGGATGCCGAATCCCTTTGGCATTTCAAGTGCCATCTCAGCCGCCATCTCAGCCACCAATCGCCGTTGCCGGATCAACGCGCAACGCAGCACGAATGGCCAGGGTGCTGGCCAGCGCGCACATCACCATAACCGCGACGAAACCACGCAGCGCATCACCCGGTTCAAGCAGGACGTACTTCGGAAAGATCGGCACCCACAGCGTCGCCGCGCTCTTGCCGACGACAAAACCGATCAGCCCGAGCCCCAGCGCTTGCTGCAGGATCATCACGGCAATCGTGCGATTGCGCGTACCGATCAGTTTGAGCACGGCGATCTCGCGAATCTTTCCGAGCGTCATGGTGTAGATGATGAAGGCGACAATCGCCGCACTGACGATGGTCAGAATGACAAGGAACATGGCGATCTGCTTCGCTGAAGTGGCGATCAGCTTGGCCACCAGGATTTCTTCCATCTGCTCCCGCGTATAAGCCTGCAGGTGTTTCCAGCGCCGCAACTCCGCCGCCACCGCTTCCGGTGCACTGTCCACCTGCACCTGCACGAGAACGGCATTGACGTTTCGGTTGCTGGTCTGCGACGCCTGAATCGCGTCGAGCAAACCGGGTACGCCGGGGCGATTGAGCGCAGGGTTGGCCGCCGTGCGTGCGCGTTCGTTGAGAATGGCGTCGTTGTCCTTGAGAAACTGGGCTTCCTGCGCATCCTTGAGCGGGATAAATACCATCGGGTCACCGCCCGACGACACCATGCGCCGGGTCAGACCGACCACGGTGTAATCGTGGCGGCGAATGCGGATGCGCTCGCCAAGCTGGAAGCCGGTCTTCAGATCTGCCACCGCCTCGTAATGGCTGCGCGTGATCTGGCGGCCGGCAACCAGATAGCCCGGCTCTCCCGGCTGCCCCGGCTCAAAACCGACAACCATCGCGCGCACGTCGGCCTCGCC